>SABI01000218.1 GCA_009929055.1 Spirochaetia bacterium
ATTTTCTTAATAATTTTAAGATTTAGTAGCAAATTATTTATATATTAGTCTTTACACAACAGTAGAATATTATTATTGTTATGACATGGATGTTGGAAAAGCAATTAGAGACTTACGTCTCAAGGCTGGTTACTCACAGGATAAACTAGTTGCACAAACTGGAATTTCACGTAGTCAGCTCTATTTTATTGAATCGGGAAGATGCGTTCCTCGAATCGAAACACTTGAAAAGATTGGAAACATTCTTCAAATGAAAGTTTCTGATATTATCATGTATGCAGAAAAGAACTACCCTACAGAAGTATAATTTTATTTGTGTTTGAAGTTTTTCTGCAATGATTCACAATATGGGCCATTCTTCTAACCCACTGAGATGCTACACGCATATTCGTATGTGTGTAGCGTTATAGTATATAGATAAGTCTATTTTCTTCAATTTACTTTAACTTGAACACACCCAGAAAGAGAAAGATTTGTTCCTAGCTTAGATTTTATCTAAGAATTATATGCAAAAGAGGTGAATTCTTTTTATAGAACTCACCTCTTTACTTTGTCTATACTCTTTTATTTAGATTTCTACTTCATCAATCATTTCAGCAATAGAAGTCCCTGGAGCTACCATTGGAAAAACTTTATTGTCTATTGGAATTTCACAGTCGATGACAACAGGTGCTTGTAGATCAAAAGCTTCTTTAAGAACTTTTTTTGGATCGTCTGTTGGACTAAGTCTCATCCCTTTCACCCCATAAGCTTCAGCAAGAGCTACCCAATCTAAGCTTGTGTCGAGGGTAGTTTCTGCATATCTATTGTCGTAAAAGAAGGTTTGCCATTGGCGAACCATTCCTAGGGTGTGGTTATTCATAATCAAGATAATTACTGGTATGCGATAACGTGCTATTGTTGCTAGTTCATTGCAGTTCATCTTGAAAGAACCATCTCCAGCAACATTCACAACTCTTCTGTGAGGGGCTCCAAACTGAGCTCCTATTGCAGCTCCTGTTCCATACCCCATTGTTCCAAGCCCACCAGAAGTGAGAAATTTCCCTATTGGGGTGTGGCGATAAAACTGTCCTGCCCACATTTGGTGTTGTCCGACTTCAGTAACAATTGCTGTTTCAGGAGGAGCTACTTCAGAGAGGGCACTAAGAACTTCATAAGGACGAATAGTCTCTCCTGCGATTCTCATTTTATGCTCCACTTTCCACTTCTCTATTTGCTCCATCCAAGGTGTGTGGGTAACAGGAGTTTCTAGCATCGAATTAAGTTTAGTAAGAATATCTTTCACATCCCCAATGAGGTGGTGATGAGTTCCAATATTCTTATTTATTTCTGCAGGATCAACATCAATGTGAAGTATTTTTGCTTTCTTTGCAAACTCACTCACTTTACTTACTACTCTGTCACTGAAGCGAGCTCCAATAACAATTAAGAGATCACAATGAGTTACTGCAATATTACTGAGTCTACTTCCATGCATCCCGATCATTCCACAAAAGCGAGGGTCTTTACTATCGATTGCCCCATACGCCATAAGAGATACCCCTGCAGACATGTCGTAGTCATCAAGAAATTGTTTAAGTTCTTTTTGAGCTCTCCCTAAGATAACGCCACCACCTATGTAGGCCATTGGCTTTTTAGCTTCTTTAATCATCTTTACTGTCTTTTCAAGATCTTTTGAGGTGTAGCTACTTCTGAAAGGGGGGAAGAAGTTGACCTCCTTTTCATTATAATCACACACATCACTTGTAATATCTTTAGGAACGTCGATGAGAACCGGACCTGGTCGACCACTACGAGCAATTTCAAAGGCTTCTCGAATAATGAAAGCAAGATCTTTCACATCTTTAACGATGTAATTATGCTTTGTTATTGGCATAGTAATACCACTAATATCTACTTCTTGAAAACTATCTTTTCCTAGGAGTTTTGTTGGTACGTTTCCAGTAATAGCCACTATTGGTATTGAATCCATATAGGCTGTTGCTAGTCCTGTAACAAGGTTTGTAGCACCAGGACCACTTGTTGCAAACACTACCCCTACTTTTCCTGTGACCCTTGCATATCCATCAGCTGCGTGAGACGCCCCTTGTTCGTGGCTCGTTAATATGTGAGTAATTTCATGACGATGCTTATACAAAGAATCGTATATATGTAATACCGCTCCACCTGGGAAGCCAAACACTGTATCAACTTTCTGTTCTTTGAGACACGCTATAATTATTTCTGCTCCACTCAATTTCATAGGTTCACCTCCACCTTTATTGTTAATCGGCAAATACTGCTCCAGTTGAGGCACTTGTTACCATTTTCGCATATCGTCCTAGATAGCCGGTAGTAATGGGTGCCTCTTTTGCAGTCCATCCTTTCTTTCTTTCTTCTATAATTGACTCTTCTACGAGTAGGGTAAGAGTTCCTTTGTTAATATCTATCTCTATTAAGTCCCCTTCGTTTACAAAGGCAATTGGTCCACCAAGGGCTGCTTCAGGAGAGACGTGTCCAATACTTGCCCCTCGGGTTGCGCCACTAAAGCGTCCATCGGTTATGAGAGCGACATCTTTATCGAGTCCCATTCCAGCAATTGCTGAAGTTGGTCCAAGCATCTCTCTCATTCCAGGACCCCCTTTAGGTCCTTCATAGCGAATTACAATAACATCTTTCTTATTAATTTTCCCTTTCTTAATTGCTTCACTAACCTCTTCTTCAGATTCAAATACTCGAGCGGGTCCTGTGTGAACAAGCATTTCAGGGGCAACAGCACTTCGTTTTACTACAGCTCCATCTGGGGCTAAATTTCCCCTTAATACTGCAATTCCACCTGTAATACTGTAAGGGTTATCTATTGGTCTAATAACTTCTATGTCATAGTTTCTTGCTTTGTCGACTTGCTGCCCAATAGTAGAGCCTGAAACTGTAATACATTCATTATGAATAAGGTTCTTTTTGTTGAGCTCTTTCATTACTGCCATCACTCCTCCTGCTCTATAGAGGTCTTCAATATGATGAGGGCCTGCTGGAGCTAAGTGGCAAAGGTTAGGAGTTTTACTACTTACATCATTAGCCATGAAGATATCGAGTTTAACTTTTGCTTCATGGGCAATTGCAGGAAGATGGAGCATGCTATTTGTTGAGCACCCTAGGGCCATATCGACTGCAAGGGCATTTTCAAAAGCTTCTGGGGTCATTATTTTAGAGGGGGTAATATTATCTTTCAATAGCTCTAGTATTCTGTAGCCGGCCTCTTTTGCAAGTCGGTCACGATCAGCATAAACAGCAGGAACGGTTCCATTTCCAGGAAGGCCCATACCAAGGGCTTCTGTTAAACAGTTCATACTATTAGCAGTAAACATTCCACTACAAGAGCCACAAGTTGGACAAGCTGAATTTTCTATCTCTAACAGTTCATCCATTTCCATTTTACCAGCATTTACAGCCCCTACTGCTTCAAAGACAGTAGTGAGGTCTATTCCACATCCTTTATTATCCCCAGGGACGTGTCCACTAAGCATAGCACCACCTGAGACAAAGATTGTAGGGATGTTGATGCGAGCTGCAGCCATGAGCATTGCTGGAACAATTTTGTCACAGTTAGGAACCATAACAATTGCATCAAAAGGGTGAGCTGTTGCCATTATCTCTATTGAGTCAGCAATCAGTTCTCTACTCGCAAGGGAATATTTCATTCCTTTATGACCCATAGCAATTCCGTCACATACCCCAATTACACCAAAGTCTAAAGGGGTACCACCAGCGAGTCGTACTCCAGCTTTAACAGCATCCACAATTCTATTTACATGAACATGCCCTGGAATAATGGAGTTTGCAGAGTTTGCTATTCCTATTAAAGGACCATTAATTTCTCTATCTGTTAATCCTAGGGCTTTCATAAGAGACCTATGTGGTGCTCTATCAACCCCGCTTTTCATGTTATCACTTCTCATATCTTTGTTCCGCTTATTTCTTGTTTTGTATACTCACGAAATAGGTTCAACAATTTCGTTGTAATCTCTCCTGCCTTGCCATCCCCTATTAACTGTCCATCTAAGAGAGTAAGGGCAATGAGCTCTGCAGCAGTTCCTGTAAGGAATGCTTCATCACAGTTAAGTAAATTAAAGTGAGTAAAGGGTTCTTCTTTTACCTCATAACCAGCCTCTTTTGCTAGAACAACAACTGCTCTTTTGGTAATCCCATCAAGGGCACCAAGGTAGGATGGTGG
>SABI01000219.1 GCA_009929055.1 Spirochaetia bacterium
AAATTAGCCCAAAACAGAGATAAATCATCAATTAGTGAAGCAGTTGTCACTGGGATTTGTACTATTGATACAATAAGAATAGTCATTGCAGTAATGAGTTTTGACTTCATGGGTGGCTCGATGGGCTCTGTCGTAGGAGAAAAAATAACAAGGGCAATGATTGAAGGGGCACTCGAAGAAATTCCAGTAATTATCTTTAGTGCAAGTGGGGGAGCTCGAATGCAAGAAGGTATTTTCTCTCTGATGCAAATGGCTAAAACAAGTAGTGCTGCTGCCTTATTAGAGCGAACTCATACCCCATTATTTATGGTTCTTACCCACCCAACAACAGGAGGGGTTACCGCCTCATTTGCTATGTTAGGAGATATCATCCTCGCAGAACCAGGAGCCTTAATAGGGTTTGCAGGACCAAGAGTAATTGAAGGGACAATTGGGCAAACTCTTCCACAAGGGTTTCAAAGTGCAGAATTTCAGTTAGAGAAGGGGTTTGTTGACGCTATTGTCCCTCGTGAAAAAATGAAAAAAACCCTCTCTTTTCTTATCAAGAGTCACCAAAAAGGGAATTGTAATGAGTAATAATACATCAACAGAACTATATAATAGTGTCGATACGATGGAAGAGATAGCAAGTAATGAGATGCACCACAAAGATCGCTCTAGTTGGGAATGTGTCCTTCTTTCTCGGAAAACCAACCGTCCTGGAGCCTCTTACTACATTAACCACATATGTGATGAATTTATGGAACTTCATGGGGATCGCTACTTTGGTGATGATAAAGCAATGATCACAGGGATTGGAATGGTCAATGGAAGAGCTATTACTTTTATAGGAAATAGAAAAGGATCTAATTTAAAAGAAAATATTGATTTTAATTATGGAATGAGTAATCCAGAAGGATATCGTAAGGCCCTAAGGGCTGCTAAACAAGCTGAAAAATTTCATCGTCCCGTTGTATGCTTCATCGACACCCCCGGAGCATATCCAGGACTTGGGGCAGAGATGAGAGGTATCGGAGAAGCTATTGCCAGAAACCTTAAAGAGTTTAGTATGCTCAAAGTACCAGTACTCTCATTTATTATAGGGGAAGGGGGTAGTGGTGGAGCATTAGGAATAGGTATTGGAGATAAACTCTATATGCTTGAGAATGCAGTCTATTCAGTTATTACCCCTGAAGGGTTTGCCTCAATTCTCTTAAGGGACTCCTCTAAAGCAAAAGAGGCAGCAGAAGCAATGAAGATGACAAGTAGAGACCTAAAGAGATTTAACATCATTCATGATATTATTCCAGAAGCTCCCGAAGGGGCGCATACAGACCCTGAGTTCACCTGTAAAGCAATAAAAGAGACTATTGAGAGAGATTTATCGGTATTATGTACTAAAACCCATGATAATCTAGTCCGCTACAGAATAAGGAAAATACGAAGTATTGATGCCCACTTGCAATCTATGAGCCCAGAAGTATCAACTAAGCTCTTAGAAGTATTTACTAAAATGAAAGACTAAATATGTTGGATATTTTTAAGGACACTAGGACGGTGTCCTTTTAATTTCCATATCCGACTCGTCTCTTCAAGATCATCATATAGTTGAGTAAAACGAGTCACTTCATCTGTAGCATGAAAAGAGAGGCCATATTCATTAAGAAGCTCTATGACATCTGGTAATTCCTCTCCCACTACACAAGCATCACTTATTTGCTGCATAAGGTATTGCACTTCTGTTTGCTCATCTAAAGGAAAGGTTCGTAAGAAGTCAATCATAGCATGAGCTGCAGGAGAGGATTTATCGTAAGGAGTTGAGAAGAACTGCCTTAATTCTTCAAAACTTGGCATGTAATAGGAGACCTCTTTCACACTCTGCAAAAACTCTTCAACCTCATCACTCGTATCAAAGTAGGTGCTGATGATATATTCGTTTTCATACCACCAAAATATTTGAGTCGCATTAAGATGAGAAAGTTCATCTCCTATCATCATAGGAGTAAGAGTCTCTTTTTCGTACTTATTCCACACAATCGCAGCTTGATCTATATCGAGGACCCCATACAGATTTGATAAACTTACTGCATAGGAATCAATTCGTTCATGAAGATGAGCTTTTTCAAAGATTGTTTTATCTTTTAAGACTCCTAGAAAAGGAGATAACTCTTTAGGTATTACAATAACCACTTTATTTTTATGATAAAACAGAAATAGAAACCCTAAATGGGTTGTGTGAGAAATATCCATCAATTGAACCCCTGTGGTATCAAGGATGGAGGTTTTTTCATCAACAAAGCGATGTAAGAAATTAAGATTACTTGTCGGCAAGTACTCGAGCATTGAGTGAAATCGTTTAATGATATGGTCTTTGAGGCGAACAGCTACCTCTTTCTTTTTCAAGGAGGAGGGGATTGTGAGCCCATGTTCTTTGGACATTTCAAGAAGAACATCTTTAGTCGAATTAAGGAGACACTCTTCTAATGAGAAAGAGGGTGGTTTTGTAACCGCCGTTTCTTTTAACAATTCAATATTTATATCTTCATCAACCTTTAGGGCTTCTTCAATAAACTCTTTTGTAAATACAGAAGTTCTCGTTGAAGAGGAATTAAGGGGCTGTTCTTTGTTTACTTCACTATACTCATTCATACCTAGAATGTAACACAATAATTTCAACAAGGAAAGCTCAAGGCAATCTCAATAAGCTGTTTCATCTCCTTATCAGATGTGGTAACAAATGAATCATCTTTTATTGTACCAAGAACTACCCTCTTCTCTTCTTCACTCCTGTAAACGGTATTTCTAAAAGGCTGTTCAAAGTCTTTTTTCCTTGAACATTCAACTTGTCTTGCATTCTCTTTTGCTAATTCTATACACCTATCTCTAAGGGATGAAAAAGGGATTCTCTCTTTTGAGTGAGTAAGAGTTCGTAGACTTATTAAAGCTTTGGCAGCTTTAATATCATTAAACATTATCTTCCAATAGTCTTGTACCTCATGAACTAATTGCCAAGAACTTATTATTCCACTCTCTATATCCTTAATCAAAACTTTCACAGAGGCTTCACTCACCAATAGTCCCCCAAGGTTTACTACTGGAGACTGAATTCCTAGACTGATGGAAGAGTTCTGCATCTTCATACTTTCATCGACCAAAGACTCAAACTCTTCAATCGTGAGATTTCTCTCTTTCATATAGGTGAGGATGATTCTCATACACCCAAAGATGAGCATCTCTATATACCCATGGTACCCCTCTTTTATTTTAAGGATTCTCGTTGGTCTTTTTGAGCGTTCAATATCGTAGGTAAGGAATTCAAGATTATCTAAGAGTGGAGACTTTTCATCAAGCAGTGTTCTCCCTAACTCAAGAAGAGTAGATTTATTCGGGGTATCATCTAATGTAACACGGCCCTCTTTCACCACAGTTTGTCCTGCAATAAGGCTAAGATAATCAAGGGCAGAAAGGATCTCATCCATCGTGTCGATACTTATATAATCAGTTTCAATAGGTTGGCTCTTGTAATACCTTTTATCTCGAGTAGAGAATTTCCACTTATTTCTTTCAAGGGCATACCGATTGTACATCCACCAATAGGCTGGCATCACATTGAGGGTTCTTTTTGCTTCATTATAGCCAATCATAGAAAAAGGAATTTTTAGATTGAGTTCATTGGGGTAACTCCCTTTTGTAATAAGGGTAAAGGAGGCAAAAGAACAATTATATTTCAAGGAACTCGATAAAGCTGGCCAGAAGCCCCTTTTTGCCTGTAGTTCTCCATCAGCACCCCTAGTGTTATGGTTAGAACCAATATTTGCACCAGCTGCCATATTAGATTGTCCACCTATATTTGCAGCAATAAGAAATGAATTGTTGTGATGTTGTTCATGAAAAGGAAATACAAGGCTATTGAGAACTTCACAACAACTTACTGTTGAATTATCTCCTAGGTAAGAGTGTAATAACCTTGCACCATATTTTAAGTTACTATTATTGCCTAAGATAAAGCATACTGCTTTTACCCCATAAAAGACCCTTGTTTGATACCCAAGTATTCCATTAACAAGTTCTACCCCTTCTCCTACTTGGCTAGGTGCATGTTCATCAGATAAGATTGTGAGGTTTTTAAGTTTATTAGCCCCTTTTATGTAGGCGTAAGAACCTACATTGACATCTTTAATAATACGACAAGATTTAATGACAGTATTGGATCCAACATA
>SABI01000220.1 GCA_009929055.1 Spirochaetia bacterium
CTATCATCAAAGATAAGACCTTACTCTTTAGAATAGATGATCTTTTTCATCTCCCTACGGTAGAAGAGGAGTATCTCACAAAAAAAGAGGCTTTTATTGATGCTCCAGGGCGCGACATGAGCCGAGCAAAAGCAGATATAGAATTAATCAATTCAGTTAAAACTGGTGAAGATGACCTTGTTTCTATTATCTACACAAGTGGAACAACAGGGAGTTCTAAAGGAGTCATGCTCACTAACAAGAACTTAAGTTCTAATGCTTCAGCATCAGTTAGTCAGTTCTTTAAGATTAAAACAGGGATGAGATTTCTCTCAATTCTCCCAATGAGCCACTCCTATGAATTCACTATTGGATTTCTCTTGCCCTTGTTAGCAGGATGTGAAGTCCATTATTTAGGCAAACCCCCAGCAGCTTCAATTCTCTTGCCTGCCCTAAAAAAAGTGAGACCACACCTCATATTATCAGTTCCCCTATTAATTGAAAAAATATATAAAGGGTCTGTTGTTACACAAATTGAAAATAATAAAAATTTGAAAAAATGGTATAAAAACAGATTCCTTAGATTTGAAATTAATAGACTTATTGGAAGAAAACTAAAAATTACATTTGGTGGACGACTTAAGTTCTTTGGCGTTGGTGGAGCGGCCCTAGACCCTGAAGTAGAGAAATTCTTAAAACAAGCAAAATTCCCCTATTCAATTGGATATGGGCTAACTGAAACATCCCCACTGTTAGCAGGCAGTGGACCAAAACAAACAAAACTCCTCACCGTGGGACATAGCGTAAAAGGGATAGACCTAAGAATAGATAATCCAGACCCTACTACCAACATAGGAGAAGTTGTCGCTCGAGGACCAAACGTGATGTTAGGTTACTATAAAGAAGAAGGGATGACCAAAGAGGCCTTTACTGAAGATGGATGGTTTAAAACAGGAGACCTCGGCATTATTAATAGAGGGAGACTGAGCCTTAAAGGGAGAAGTAAAACAATGATCTTAGGGCCAGGAGGGGAGAATATCTTCCCTGAAAACATTGAATCCCTTATCAACAACCGTCCATACGTTCAAGAATCTCTTGTAATGCTAGGAGAGGGTGGTCTTGGTGCCCTTATAAAAATAGATATTGAGCTGATGGCTCAGAACTTAAAAACTTCCGTGGAAGATGCTCGAGCTGATGTAGGAGCATATGTAGCACGACTAAAAGAAGAGATAAACAACGAATTGAGTTCATTTAGCAGAATCAGAGAAGTAAAAGTGCATGATGAACCATTCCAAAGAACTCCTACCCTCAAGATTAAACGATACCTTTATTCCCTTACTCACAGAAAAGAAGAGGATGAAGAGGGAGTTGAAGAGAAGAAAGAAGAGAAAAAAGAAGAAAAGAAAGACAATAGCACTAAATAATTAGAGTTTTTAGGAGAATGTTTACCATATGTTTGATACCTCAGTAGACTTAAGAATAGAGAAAGTAGAACCATTAATATCACCACAAGAATTAGGAGAGAGTCTTCCTATCGACGAAGCCCTTAGATCGTCAATTAGAAAGATGCGAGAAGATGTAAATAATATTATCAAAGGGAAGGATAAGAGACTCCTTGCTATTATAGGACCCTGTTCAATTCACGATGTAGATGCTGCTATCGATTATGCTAAAAAATTAAAAGCTCTTGCTGAAGAAGTAGAAGATCAATTAGTTGTAGTGATGCGAACCTACTTTGAAAAACCAAGGACCATAGGGGGGTGGAAAGGGCTCATTATTGATCCAAGAATGGATGGCTCCTATGATATCACCGAAGGATTAAAGAGGGCACGAAAACTTCTTATCTCAATCACCACATTAGGACTTCCCGTGGGGGCTGAGATGTTGGACCCTATTGTCCCTCAGTACATAGATGAAACTCTTAGCTGGTGTTCAATTGGAGCTCGTACAACAGAAAGCCAAGTACACCGAACACTCGCTAGTGGTATGAGTGTCCCCGTAGGATTTAAAAATAGTACAAGCGGAGAGGTAAGTACTGCAATCAATGCAATAAAAAGTGCCTCCCTTAGTGCAGCTTTTATTGGAATAGATAAACTTGGTTCCTCTGCAATCTACCGTACCAAAGGAAACGATGCAGGACATCTTATTTTAAGGGGAGGGGACAATGGCCCTAACTATTACGATGAAGAGGTAGAAGATGCTATAATAAGTATGAAAGAAATTGGGGTGAGACCCTCAATTATCATAGATTGCTCTCACGCTAATAGTCGAAAGAACTATAAAAGGCAAGAGAGAATTCTTAACACAGTAATTGACCAAGTGGTGAGGGGAAGAGATGAAATACGGGGCTTCATGATTGAAAGTAATCTCTTTGAAGGATGCCAAAGTATTACTGAAGAGAATAAAGAGCTCCTTTATGGAGTTTCTGTAACTGACGCTTGTTTGGGCTGGAGTGATACTGAACGGGCCATCAAGTCAATTACCCACATGTTAAGAAATAAAGAAACGTATAGGAGAGTGTAAAATATGTCAAATAACAGAAAAAGAGTCCTTATTGTATTAGCTCATGGCTTTGAGGAGATCGAAGCGATTACCCCAATTGATTTGCTTCGTCGTAGTGGCCTTGATGTGGTCGTTGCTGGAGTTGATGATAAAATAATTATTGGTTCACACGATATAAGTGTGACAACAGACCTTTTAATTGATGAAGCTGGTATTGACTATGATGCAATTGTATTACCAGGAGGGGGCAAAGGGGCTCAGAACCTAAGTGAATCTTGGCTTGTACATGAAAAACTATTGATGATTGCGAACGCCGGAGGGCTTGTTGCTTCAATCTGTGCTTCTCCTGCAGTAGTTCTAGGTCCTAGTGGCCTTCTTAATGGACACAAAGCTGTGTGCTATCCCGGAAGTGAAGTGAATACCCCTGACTTTGAATTTGGAGATGAGCGAGTCTGTGTTGATGGAAACTTAATTACTGCACGAGCTGCAGGCTGTGCTAGTGAATTTTCTTTAGCAATAATTGAGCACCTTTTGGATAAAGAAGTCAGAAATAAGATTGCTAGCGCAATAATGCATAAAGAGTAGGGAAAAGAGTAATGTTGAATGTAGGGTTTGATAACGAGAAGTATTTACAAGAGCAAAAAGAGGCAATATTAGAGAGGGTGAAACAAACTGATGGTAAACTCTACTTAGAGTGTGGAGGAAAGCTCTTGTATGATTACCATGCCTCTCGAGTCCTTCCTGGATTTGACCCAAATGTAAAGATGAAGGTATTTCAGTCTATTAGAGACCAAATTGATGTGATTGTCTGTATTTATGCTGAAGATATTGAGCGGCGTAAAATGCGTAGTGATTTTGGTATCACCTATGACACCGACGTCTTTAAGATGATTGATGATTTTGCTACATGGAACTTACATGTAAACAAAGTTGTTGTTACCCGCTACAGTGGACAAGTGAGTGCCAATCAATTTATAAATCGCCTAAAAAGAAGGGGCATTACTGTTTATATCCATAAAAGTACCGCAGGGTACCCTACAGATGTTGATACTATCGTCAGTGATGAAGGATATGGGGCGAACCCCTATATTGAAACCGACAAACCTGTTGTCCTTGTTACAGGGCCAGGGCCAGGGAGTGGAAAGCTTGGGACTTGTTTGTCTCAATTTTACCATGATTACAAAATGGGAAAGAAAAGTGGCTATGCAAAGTTTGAAACATTCCCTATTTGGAATCTACCACTCAATCATCCAGTAAATCTAGCATATGAAGCAGCTACAATAGATATTTGAGATTACAATATGATTGATCCCTATCATCAGAAAGCATACAACAAAGAATCAGTAAATTACAATAGAGATGTTGAAGCGTTTGAAATTATTATGGGTATTGCAGAAAAAATAGTAAGCAAGGAAAATCCAATGAATACCTACAAATCTCCAACAGATATGGGAATCAATCAAGCTGGTTTTTGTATCTCCAACGAAGAAATAGTAAGTATCGCATCACATCAAGAAATTCATAGAAGAAAAGCTTGGTATCAAGAGATGGTTGATAGAAATGAAGGAGACACCAAACGATTAGACCAATGCGATGAAATCAACAAAAAATGTAAAGAATATTGTTCAAACAAAAAATATGACCTTACTATAAAGATAAGTTAATTTTTTACAAAACAACAAAAAAAATGGAAAGC
>SABI01000221.1 GCA_009929055.1 Spirochaetia bacterium
GTCTAGACTCATTAGATAGTTCTTTTTCTCTAAACTCTTACTAATTAGATCTAAATAGACCCTATTTTGTCCTGTGTTAGAAATTATACTCATAGGAGAGGCAAAAGGGGCATAGGTATAGAGAGTAGCCTCTCTTGCACTCACACATCCTACTAAGAGAGTAATCGTTACTATAAAGGAAACCAATCTTTTCAATTCATCTCTCCTTCACTATCGCTGAGTGTGGGCCGTCTCCTGTCCTCACTTCTTCAATAAAATTCCCTTCTGTATCAATGAATATGAGGGTATCTTTATGAAAAGAAGTGAGGATGAGGGTACTATCTACGAAAATTGCTGAAGAGAAAAGAGTCTCATCCTCATCTCTATATAGAGGATTAGATTCATCATGAACAATAGAGAGAGTGTCACTGTTATAGCTAGTGATGTATCCCCCCGTATTAGTGAGGTAGACAATGTGGTTTACTATATCTCTCCCTGAGGAGCTAAAAAGGGGAGAGCCATTAATAGGTATAGTTTTACTTAAAGTAAGTGTGCCACTTGTGGAGTTTATGTCAAACACCTCTATCTTCCCATCATTACTTGTAGTTAGATCTTCATCATTTATTCCCGTACATACCACGTGGAGTCGGCTTGACTCATCAATAAATAGAGATTGTGGATTCACTCCTGTTTCTTTATGCTCGAGATACGTAAGGTCTTGTCCATCAACTTGATGGACTACAACTCCACCACTATCATAGCTATTGTTTCCTAAGAAATTTATATAAGTGGTATAGAGAAATCCATTATGATAGATGATCCCCTCGGGGTGAGAGCCAAATAAATCAAGAGGAATTTGAGAAAGGACTCTCTTTTCTACAACATCAAAAATAAGGATCTCATTACTTAACCAGCCTGAAATATAGGCAAGACGGGGATTATCTGTGTTAATCACCATATTCCAAGGGTTAACACCCACCCCTAGATAGACTTCATCAAGCCACTGTAGGGTAGAAAGGTTAAGATAGGTAATTGAGTTACTTGTTGAATTAATTGAAAAGATGAGATTTCTCACCTTATCTACTACTAATTGATTGGGACTATTTCCCAACAGGAAAGGCTCTCCATTAGAACCTTTGTTATAGTACACCTCTTTTTCAAGATCGTAGTAGCCTAAAGATTGCCCTAAATTATGAATTACGAGTACTTCCCTATCAGGCTCTGCTATTCTCCTTGCTATTTCAAAGGAGGGGTCACAACTCACTAACAAAGTGATAAGAAGAGAGAAAAGAGTGCTATATATATACCTTTTTTTTATCTTCACTTTACCCCTCCCTTATAGGTGACACTTACTTTCCCGTTTATTCCTGGAATTGGATAGAAAGAAGCATCGTAGTATTCAGTATTTGTAATATTGTTGAGAATGAAATTAATAGACCAATTTTGATCAAAACTATACGAAAAAGAAGCATCAAGAATGAGGGTATGTGGGATGAATTTTGTGTTTTCAGAAGTAATAAACCTGTAGCTTATATAACTTAACTGAAATTCTCCCTTCCAATTCTTTAATTGGGCAACGCTAAAAGCACCCTTAATTGTATGAGGAGCAATAAAGGGGAGTTTCTTCTTATACACTGCCCCCTCACTCATATCTGTCGCATTAACGTATTGGTAGTCAAGAGAGAGAGAAGAGGTAATAAGGGGAGTAATAGTAGCTATGAGGGTAATATTTCCCCCAACACCCCACTTCTCTACTTTTCCTATATTATGGGGAGACCATTTACCATTTACCCCTGGTATCCACTGAATAAGATCCTCTATGTGTTGATTAAAGTAGAGAGCTTTTATTGAAATATTTTCTCTATAGGTATAATTAACTCCTACATCAACACTCCTCGCTTTTTCACTCTTTAAATAGGGATTTCCTACTGCAAAGGCAGAAGAAGACCAAAACATATCATCAAAGGTTGGCTCTCTATAAGCAGAACCAATATTTAACTTTACTTCAATGTCTTCAAAGAAAGAGAGAGAAGAACCTAGATTAATAGATGGATGATAAGAGTGAGAGTAGTACAAGCCATCTGTACTATTAATTGTTCTATAATCGACTCTCAAAGAGGGAAAGAGGGAGAGAGCGTTTATCTTTAATGTATCATGAAGGGCTATGTCGACGTGGTGACGAATAAAAGAGTTCCCTTCTGTAGTGGAGCTGCTACTAGGACTCTGTAAATCAGTTGAATTAAGGCTATCATAGCGATATGAGCCTTTAAGTCGAAGAAGAGAAGAAATGAGCCCAATTTCATCATTTCGAGATAAGCTAATAGAACTCGATAATGTCCCATTTTCATGGCTTGAAAAGCGATTTATATTAGCACTTGTCGTATTAGGGTCATACAATCGATAGATATAGGAGAGAGAAAAGTCACTTTCAATAGCGAATAGTTGATTATTTTTATGGGCATAGGTAAAAGAAGCATCTATTTTTTTATCACTCATAGTGGCATAAAAAGAGGGAAATTCTATTGCTCCTGGCACCCCTTTTTCATCAATATAGAGATTAAGAGCACCTCCTATAGACTCCTCTTTCTCACTATCAATTTCATAAGAAAAGGTAGAACTCACTCCTAACTTATACCCATCTGCGTTAATACGAGTAAGGCTATTATTTGTAAGATTATGAACATAAGGATAGGTTCCATCACTATAGATAGCAAAAGCTCCTATTGAGGAAGAAAAAGATGAAAAGGGAGAAAGAAGTTTTTTAGACTCACTATAGAGAGAACCTTTAATTGTATTATAGGAGCCATAAGAGAGGTCTCCAGTAATAGAAGTCCCTGCAGGAAAAGAGTTTTTTGTGATAATATTTATTACTCCACCAATTGCATTCTCTCCATATATTGCACTAAGAGCCCCTTCTATTACTTCAATTCTTTCTACGTTGTAAAGGGGGATGTTAGAGATATCATACTTACCACCTTGAAGTGAGTTTACCCTTTTACCATCTACAAGGAGCACTACTTGCTCTACACTCGAGCCTCTTAGGCGCACCATGTGAGATTCCATGGGGCCTCCCATTGAGACTATACTCACCCCTCCAATATGGGCCAATAGATCTTTAATGCTATCACTGCTACTCACATTCTCTTCATCAACGATGATAGTATTCATAGTAAAAGAGGAAGAAAGAGGAGGAGAGAGTCCTTTTTTATAGGTAATATAGTAGGTTTCAATATCTGATGAGTAGAGAGGAAAAATGAGAAAACCTAGAATGAGAAGAGTTAATAGAAGAGCTCTTTTCATCTCAGAATCCTCTTAATATAGGTGAGAGTCGACTCATCACTATCGAGGTAGATGAGTGAAATGATGTCATTCAATAGGTAAGCTGGGTAAAGGATTGCACTACTAGAGAGGTCACTATAGCCATCATTATTTACCCTTTTAGAAAAAGAGTACCACTTCTCAATTCCATCTTTTTCTATTTTGAAAATGGGTTCACTTTCCCCTTGATTATCTAATACCTCTACTTCTATTTGAGAGTCTCTAAAGAAGGAGGTAAGCCACGGATCTTTAGTATAAAGAACTACACAAGGAGTTTCTTTCTCCAATGATTGTATGAATGAAATGAGGGAAAGATAATCATTTTTACTTTTTTTATAGATTTCTTTGGCTTCATATTCTTTAGAAAAAACTTCTCCTAAAAAGAGAATGAGTTCTATCTTTTCTAAAGGGTGATCTCCTTTGAATAATATTTCAATCTTTGGAATAAGGACTTCTTTAAATAACTCTCCTTCAGTTAAAATAAAGGTTGGTTGGTGTAGAGCAAGGGTGAGAAAAGGGGGCATCCTTTGCTGGTTAGCGATAATTGTCTTATTCTCTATTATTCTATGGAGACTCTCTTCACTAACTACATACTCAATTGAAGAAATAATATTCATTTCATTGAGCACTTCAAGGGCTTCAAGGAAGACAAAAGCAGATTCACTCATCGAAGCAAAGGAAGAAAAAACTGTACTAAGGGAGATTAAGAGAGTGAAGAAGAGGAGAGAGACTCTTTTCATGGCTGCCTCCAATTACCGCTAAGGTAGGAGAGGTCTACTGCCCCTGAAATTTCACTACTAATTTCATTAAGGGGCCCAGCTATTTGAAACACCCCTGTTTGGACCTTAATGAAGTTAATATGAGAAAGGGTTACAC
>SABI01000016.1 GCA_009929055.1 Spirochaetia bacterium
AATAGTTCCATTTTTGTTGTTGCATGCTCACTATAATAGCTCAGGCATAGATGATTAGCAAGTATTGTCTAATAATGAATTCTTCTATGGCAAAAAAAGTGAATTAATTTATTATAGAGCAAACAATTAAATGTCATTAAAATTAAGGTTCATCTCTTTACATTACTTTTAAAAGATGGTATGATAATAATGAATTCAATTTTTTATCATACAAGGATATAAATAAATGGAAAATGGCGTTTTAGAAGGGGTGCCTACAAGCACCGCGATTCATCGTGACCCAACATTACATGCAAAAAAACCTGCAGATTATACAGCAAAAAACATTCAAGTCCTCAAAGGTTTAGAGGCTGTGAGAATGAGGCCTGGAATGTACATCGGTTCTACAGGACCAGATGGATTGCATCACCTAGTTTATGAAGTTGTTGATAACAGCATTGACGAGTCAATGGCAGGATATTGTGACTATATTGGTATAATAATAGAGAAAGATAATATTATTCGAGTAGAAGATAACGGCAGGGGTATTCCTACAGAGATGCATCCTACTGAAAATCTTAGCTCTCTTGAGATAGTTCTTACTCAGCTTCACGCTGGGGGTAAATTTGATAATGATACTTATAAAGTCTCTGGAGGTCTTCATGGGGTGGGTGTTTCAGTAGTAAATGCCCTTTCTGAATGGTTAGAAGTTACTGTGTACAGGTCTCCTTCTATATTTTTCCAACGTTACGAGAAGGGTATCCCTATGGCGCCAGTATCTATTATTGGAGAGACAGAAGATACAGGAACGGTAGTCCGTTTTAAAGTAGATAATTCAATTATTGATGCAACAGAGTATAGTTATCGAGTTCTTAATGAAAGATTTAGGGAATTAGCATTTCTTAATAAAGGGTTACGAATTCGAATACGAGATGAGAGATTAGAAGAGGCAAGAGAACATGAATTTCACTTTGAAGGGGGAATAAAGTCATTTATTACCCACCTAAATGAATCAAAGAAAACTGTTCATCCTGAACCTATTTTCTTTGATAGTGAAAAAGATAATGTAAAAGTAGAAGTCGCTATCCAATATAACGACAGATATGATGAAGTCTTGTTTACCTTTGTTAATAATATTAATACCCGAGAAGGGGGAACTCACTTAGCCGGATTTCGCTCTGGCCTCACTAGAGTAATGAATGAGCAATTAAAGAAGTCAAAATTAAGTAAGAAATTTAGCGAACCTCTTGCTGGAGAAGATTTGAGAGAAGGCCTCACAGCTGTCATTTCTATAAAAATTACCAATCCCCAGTTTGAAGGTCAAACAAAAATGAAGCTAGGGAACCCTAGTGTTCAGGGGATTGTTTCTTCTCTTTTATACGAAAAACTTAATAACTATTTTGATGAGTATCCTGCTGTTGTTGAGGCTATCCTTGATAAATCAATACTAGCGGCAAAGGCAAGATTTGCTGCTCGTGATGCAAGGATGAGGATTCGTAAAACAAGTGAAGGGGGAGGTCTTCCTGGTAAGTTAGCCGATTGTGCTGAAAAAGATCCTGCAAAGTGTGAAATATTCATAGTTGAAGGAGATTCTGCTGGAGGAAGTGCTAAACAAGGGCGTGACAGACAAAATCAAGCTATTCTTCCTCTATGGGGTAAAATGCTTAATGTAGAGAAAGCGCGAGAAGAGAAGGTTCTCGGCAATGAAAAACTACAACCTGTTATTGCCTCTTTAGGGGCTGGCCTTGGCATCCATTTTGATAGAGAGAAAGTTCGTTATCATAAAGTAATAATTATGGCAGATGCAGACGTTGATGGTTCTCACATTAGGACATTGCTTCTTACTTTCTTTTTTAGATATATGAGAGATTTGCTTGAGGCTGGATATGTTTATTTTGCAATGCCTCCACTTTATAAGATTAATATTGGAAAGAAGTTCTTTTATGCATTTGATGAAGAAGCTCGAAAGAGAATTTTAGAAGAAAATGTTAAAGAAGGGGATATTTCAAAAATTCCTATTCAACGTTATAAAGGTTTGGGAGAAATGAACCCAGATCAACTTTGGGAAACTACTATGAACCCAGATACTCGTACCCTTACTAGAGTGACTCTAGAGGACGCTGTAGAAGCCGATGGAGTGTTTAGTATGCTCATGGGTGAGGAAGTTGAACCTCGCAAGAGATTTATCGAAGAGAACGCTATGTACGTTTCCAACCTCGATGTGTAGAAAAGGAATTTTTATATGTTAGAAACATCAAATATTATTGAAACTAACGTAGCAGATGAGATGAAACAATCTTATTTGAACTACGCAATGTCTGTTATTGTCTCCCGAGCTCTTCCAGATGTCCGAGATGGATTAAAGCCTGTACATAGAAGAATTTTATTCGATATGTTTGAAATGGGGTTAAAATACAATACTCCGTTTAAAAAAGCTGCAAGAATAGTTGGAGATGTGTTAGGTAAGTACCATCCACATGGTGATGCCTCTGTATATGAAGCTCTTGTGCGACTCGCCCAAGATTTCTCATTACGATATCCAGCGGTACACCCACAAGGGAACTTTGGATCGATTGATGGAGATCCTGCTGCAGCCATGCGTTATACTGAAGCAAAGCTTAGTAGAATTGGCGAAGATATGCTTGCTGATATCCAAAAAGAGACTGTAGATTTTGGTCCAAACTATGATGATTCTTTAACAGAGCCAAAAGTTCTTCCTGGAGTAATTCCTTTCTTATTAGCAAATGGAAGTAGTGGTATTGCTGTAGGGATGGCAACAAATATGGCTCCTCACAACTTATTAGAGATATGCCAAGGAATTGCTGCGTATATAGACAACCCTAATATTTCTACTATAGAGGTTATGGAATATATTAAAGGGCCAGATTTTCCAACTTCTGGAATAATTTGTGGCCGTTCTGGAATTTTAAGTGCTTTTGAAACAGGACGAGGGAAAATTGTTATACGCGGTCGATATGAAGTTGAAACCACAAAAACAGGAAGAACGCAAATAGTATTTAGTGAGCTCCCCTACCAAGTAAATAAAGCTGAACTTGTTAAAAAGATAGCTGAAGTAAAGAAAACTCATATCCTAGGCATTAGTGAAGTAAGAGATGAATCTGATAGAGATGGGATAAGGCTTGTCATTGAATTGAAAAAGAGTGCTGTAGCTAATGTTGTGGTAAATAAGCTTTTTCTCAAAACTCCACTACAAACCAATTTCAATGTAAACAACTTAGCTTTAGTTGATGGTCGGCCTCTACAATTAGGCTTATTAGATATGATTAGGCATTATGTAGATCATAGAGTTATTGTTGTTGAACGACGAACTCGCTACGATTTACGTAAAGCAGAAGAAAGGGCTCATATTTTATTGGGTCTTAAAATAGGCTTAGATAATATTGATGAAGTAATAGCAATTATTAAGAATGCTTCAGATAATGCAAGTGCAATAGAAATGCTTATGATTCGTTTTGGTCTTTCTAAATTACAAGGGCAAGCAATTATCGATATGAAACTCGGCCGTTTGAGCCAGTTAGAAACTTCAAAAATATTAGAAGAATTAAGCGAATTAAATGCTAAAATATTATATTATAACGAATTACTCGTTGATGATGCAAAAGTCTTAGCTGTTGTAAAGAGTGAAGTCCTTGAAGTTGAACACAAATATGGGGATAAAAGAAGAACCGAAATCTCTAATTACGAACTTACAGGCATGGTTGATGAAGACTTTATCAAAGAAGAGGATGTCGTTGTAATTATGACTTCGAAAGGATTCGTAAAACGTCTTCCTGTTGAAGAGTATAGGAGTCAAGGAAGAGGTGGTAGAGGGGTGCGAGCTGCTACTTTACGAGATGAAGATCTTGTTGAGCATATTTTTGTTGCTTCAACTCATGATCACGTCCTCGCAGTCTCTAATTTAGGTAAAGCTTATTGGGTCAAAGTTCATGAAATAGAGCAAGGTTCAAAGACTTCTAAAGGTGAGAGCTTGAGAAAACTTCTTCCATTGGAAAATGAAGAAGAAATAACCTCATTTACCCCATTCAGAGACTTTGATGAAGCTTTATATCTCCTTATGGTGACAAGAGATGGAGTTGCTAAACAAGTAAATTTACCTCTCTTTAGAAATGCTAAAAAACGAGGAATAACGGCCATTATTCTTGATGAAGGTGATGTGTTAGTCAATTGTGTATTACTTCAAGAAGAAGATGACTGTATGATCATTACCAAACAAGGAAAAGGGCTTCGATTTATGAGTAGCTCAGTACGTGCTATGGGGCGATCTAGTCGAGGGGTACGAGGAATACGACTGTTAAATAATGATCAAGTTGTTGGATTGCTCAAAGTCGATGATGAACGAAGAATCTTGTTAATTACAGAAAAAGGACAAGGGAAACAAATATTATTTGAATCATTCAGGCCTCATGGTCGAGGTACTATGGGACAAAAAATCTATACATTCAGAGAAAAGACTGGTCAAATTGTAAAAGCAATGAGTGTAAATGATGAAAATGATATTGTTGTGATGACCACTATGGGACAATCTATTAGAATTAGTGTCTCTACAATTTCTATTCAAGGACCTTATGCTTCTGGTGTTGTTATTGCTCGTTTAAAAGAAGGTGATACAATTCAAGCTATTGCGGTAACTGAAGCAGATAAAGATGAAGAAGAGTTGGTAAATGAAGATAGTCCTGAAGTAGAAGAAACAGCAAACGAAGAATCTGAAGAATAAGAATAATTTCTAATTAAGATATAAGGCCACCTGAAAGGGTGGCCTTAATGTTTCACGTGAAACATTAAGGAGTTACAGGACAAAAATAAATGCCACCCAATAATGAGTGGCAATAATGTTTCACGTGAAACCTAATCTTCTTAGAGTTGGTTTTCGTTTACAATTACTAGGTTAGGATCTACAACACTTCGGATGTATCTCTCTACCCCATTCTTAAGAGTCATCTGACTCATTGGACAGCCAGCGCATGAACCAACTAAACGAACAACGACTTCGTTGCCTTCCATGCTAACGAATTCAATATCGCCACCATCATTCTGTAAGTCAGGTCTAATATCTTCAAGCGCAGCTTTTACTTTATTTATCATGGAATAATTCCTCCTCGATATATCTTTATTAAATGTACTCATATGCTAAATGATGGTCAATACCTAAATTCTTAGATGACATTAATAGAAACTTATTCTATAGTAAGACTATGGTAGCAAAAAGAATAATATTTTTAAATCAAAAAGGTGGTGTAGGCAAAACCACGACTACTGTAAACCTCGGTGCATATTTAGCCTTAATGAATAACAAGGTGCTTTTAATAGATCTTGATTCCCAGGGGAATTTAACAAGTGCTGTTTCTGCTAATCCAAGATTGTATAGTAGCTATGACGTTATTGTTGGTAAGTGTACCGCTAGTGAAGCGTATCAAAAAACAGCAGTAGAAAACCTAAGTGTCATTCCAGGAGGAATTCACCTTGCTGGTTTAAGTGTTGAACTTGTAAATGAGCTAGCACGAGAATTCTTCTTAAAGAATACTTTAAGTGGAATTGATGATCAGTGGGATTATATCCTTATAGATTGCCCCCCCTCTTTAGGGTTAGTCACAATTAATGCAATGTGTTGGGCTCAGCATATTATTATCCCCTTACAATGTGAATATTTTGCGATGGAAGGGCTTAACTTATTAATGAGAACAATTGATACAGTAAAAAAACAACTAAACCCGCATCTTGAGGTTCTTGGAATTGCTTTTACGATGTATAGCTCAAGAACAAGATTGTCTAATGATGTTGTTGATGATATCACTGCATATTGGCCAGCTAAAGTATTTGAAACGAAAATTCCAAGGAATGTACGGCTTTCTGAAGCTCCTAGTCATGGACTCCCTATTAATTTATATGATCATTCATGTGCTGGAGCTTTAGCCTATGAAGAACTTGCTAAGGAGGTAATAGCCCGTGTCTAGTACAATAAAAAAACATGGATTAGGTAAAGGGATTAGTTCTCTGATGGATGATTATTCTTTTGAAAGTGTCTTTACTTCTGCTGGAGTAAACCCAGGAGATGGTGAATATGTTTTATTAGAAATTAATAGAGTTCACCCAAATCCTAACCAACCAAGAAAACAGTTTGACCAAGAAACACTAGAAGAATTAGCTGAATCAATTCGAGTACAAGGGATTATTCAACCACTCATTGTTGAAAAAATTAGTGATGATGAATATGCAATTATTACTGGAGAACGCCGTTATAGAGCAGCTCTTATTGTAGGTTTAGAAAAAATACCTGTAATTATTAAAAAGTTTAGTGACCTTCAGAGATTAGAAATTTCATTAATAGAAAATATACAAAGAGAAAACTTAAACCCCATTGAAGAAGCTAGAGCGTATGTATACCTTCTAGAACAGTCTCATATTAGACAGGAAGAACTTGCAAATAGAGTTGGAAAGAAAAGATCTACTATAACTAATAGTATTCGATTGCTTCAACTTCCTCGAGAAATGCAAGACTCCTTACTGGCAAGTGAGTTCTCAGCAGGACATGCTAGAGCCTTACTTTCAGTAATTAACCCCTCTGATCAAGAATATTTATATCAAAAGATAATTGCTGAAGGGATGACTGTTCGGAAGGCTGAAAGTTATGCATCTGATCTTAATGCTGGAAAGAGAATGATGAAACACCCAAAAGATAGTAAACCTCAACCAAAGTCTGTAGATATTCTTGCAATAGAGCAACGTTTTATTGAAGCTTGTAAAACCAAGGTAGAGTTGAAAGGAACTTTACAAAAAGGTAAAGTAGAGATAAGTTACCATAGTATGCAAGAGCTAGAAAGAATCTATGCATTATTTGGAAATAACGAAGAAACAATAGAATTATAAAAAAATAAAGGATTTAACGATGGCACAGAATTTACAAGATGGAGTGTATGCAAAAATAACCACTTCCAAAGGAGAGTTGTTGCTCTCGCTCGAATATGAAAAAGCTCCTATGACCGTTTCAAATTTTATAGGACTCGCTGAAGGATCTTTAAATATTAAGAAACCAGGGACTCCTTTCTATAATGGATTAATTTTCCACCGAGTTATTAATGATTTTATGGTACAAGCAGGATGTCCAGATGGGAAAGGAACAGGTGGGCCAGGATATAAGTTCCCTGATGAAATTCACCCTTCACTAAAACATACAGGTCCTGGAATTCTTTCTATGGCTAATGCAGGAGCAGGTACTAATGGAAGCCAATTCTTCATTACTCATGTAGCAACACCATGGTTAGATGGTAAACATACTGTGTTTGGAAAGATCGTAGAGGGGCAAGATGTTGTGAATAAAATTGCCCAAGGCGATGTAATGAAGAAAGTGGAAATACTCCGAGTAGGAGAAAAGGCTGAAAGTTTTGTTGTAACAAAAGAGAGTTTTTCTGAAGAAGTAATTAAAGCTGATAAGGTTGAAAAAGAAAGAATTGCAGCTCTTCGTAAAGAATTATATAAAGAATTAGATAATAGATGGCCGAACGCTGCTGTTACAGAAAGTGGTTTAAGATACGTTGTTTTGAAAGAGGGTGCTGGTACAGATAGCCCTAAACATGGAGAAAATGTGACGGTACATTATACAGGGACTCTTCTAGATGGAAAGGTTTTTGATAGTTCTGTACAACGAGGAACTCCTGCAGAATTTGCAATAGGGCAAGTGATAGAAGGATGGAATGAAGCTTTAGTCACTATGAAAAAAGGGGAAAAAAGGACACTTATTATTCCTCCTGAATTAGGATATGGCTCACAAGGATACCCTGGGGTTATTCCACCAAATTCTTATCTCATTTTTGATGTAGAATTACTTAGCTTTTAACTATCTGTACAAACAGAAAAGAGTGAAACAAAACTTTTCGTTTGAGATAGATAATAAGGAGTCCTTAGAGTTAATGGTATACTTTAAGGACTCTTCTTATATAATTATCTATACTATCTGACTAAAATCAATAATTGATAGAACGACGTTATGTTAATAGAAAATAAAAGGAAAAATAAACATGAATTATAAAAAATACTTAGTGGCTTTTCTCGTAATCTCAACATTACTTATACCTTCTCTTTTTGCAAAAGGGGAGAAAGATGTGAAAGTTGTAGAAAAGAGTGACCCTGTTGTCGTAGTAGAAAACACACAAAAAACAAAAATTGGATTTGATACTACCACCCTTGAAGATGGTTTATATGCTAAAATATCAACAAATAAAGGAACTATTCTCCTTAGCCTTGAATATGAGAAAACTCCTATGACCGTATCGAATTTTGTAGGTTTAAGTGAAGGAACTTTGAATAGTAAAAAACCAGGTACTCCATTTTATGACGGAATTATTTTTCATCGCGTAATAAAAGATTTTATGATTCAAACAGGAGATCCATTGGGCAAAGGAACAGGAGGTCCAGGATACGCCTTCCCTGATGAAATAGTCTCTTCTCTTACTCATAATGGGCCAGGAACACTCTCTATGGCTAATTCAGGGCCTGGAACTAATGGGAGCCAGTTCTTTATCACCCATGTAGCAACACCTTGGTTAGATGGAAAGCACACAGTCTTTGGACATGTTGTAGAGGGACAAGATGTAGTAGATGCTATTGCCCAAAACGATGTGATGAATAAAGTAGAAATTATTCGAGTTGGTAATAAAGCTGAAAGTTTTATAGTAACTAAAGAGAGTTTTGAATCAATTGTTAATCAAATAAAAGAGGAAGAGAGAGAAAAAAAAGCTCTTCAAAATAAAGCATTACTAGAGGAAATTACTGCAAGATGGCCTGAAGCTATAGAGACAAAGAGTGGATTGCGATACGTTATTGTAGAAGAAGGGACAGGTGATGTCACTCCTAAAAATGGAAGTGCTGTAACAGTACATTATACCGGTGCTCTCCTTAATGGAAATGTGTTTGATAGTTCTATTCAAAGAGGAACTCCAGTATCTTTTACTATTGGACAAGTAATACCAGGATGGAATGAAGGACTTTTAACTATGAAAAAGGGAGAGAAGAAAACTCTTATTATTCCACCAGAATTAGGCTATGGAGAACAAGGGTATCCTGGAATAATACCACCCAATTCATACCTTGTTTTTGAAGTAGAATTACTCGATTTTTAAGGGAAAAAGATAATGAAGAAAGATGCAATAGTTTTTGTTTGTTCTGAATGCGGTCATAGTGAGTCTAAATGGTTAGGACGATGTCCAGATTGTGGTTCATGGAATTCTTTTAATGAGCAGAATGTTGTAATAAAGAAAAAAGGGAACAATCAACCCACGAAAATAGAGGCTCAACTTGTTTCAATGAAAGAGATTGTAATAGACAAAGGCTTTAGATTTACTTCAAATATATCAGAGTTTGATAGAGTCCTTGGGGGCTCTATTATGCATGGAGGTTCAATTCTTATTGGAGGAGAACCAGGTATTGGTAAATCAACCCTTATGCTACAAGTAGTCGCTTCTTTAGATCAGAAAAAAGCAATCTATGTCTCTGGTGAAGAGTCTAACCAACAGGTAAGAACTCGCTGTGAACGTCTTGAACTCCCTCTTTCTTCAATTTCTTTATTTAACGATACCCGTCTAGGTGCAATACAAGAGGTAATGGACAAGGAAAAACCGGACGTTATGGTAATAGACTCCCTACAAACACTCTATAGTGAAGAGATTGCTTCTCCTCCTGGGTCAGTAAATCAGATGAGAATGTGTGCTATGGAGCTCTCTGATAGTGCAAAACAGCATGGGTGTGCAATTTTCTTTGTAGGCCATATTACAAAAGATGGACAGATAGCTGGACCAAAAGTAATAGAACATATTGTGGATACAGTCCTCTATTTTGAACTTTCTGATAATGGAGCGAGAATTATTAGAGCCTCAAAAAACCGTTTTGGATCTATTGATGAAATAGGAATTTTCCTCATGAGTGAAAAAGGGCTTATTCCTGTAGCAGACCCTGCAGGGTTCTTCCTTAATAAAAGAAGTGGAAAAGCCCTCCCGGCAGGGATAGCTTTTGGAACGATGGTTGAAGGAAGTAGGACGTTTTTAGTAGAAATACAAGCACTTACTATTCCTGTAAAAGGGGGTGGATACTCTCGAATCTATTCAGAAAGGATAGACAATTCCCTTGTTTCACGAATCGCTGCTGTTCTAGAGCGTCATGGGCACATCGCCTTTTCTCAACACGATATTTATGTAAATGTTGCCGGTGGGATTAAATTAAAAGAGGTTGCAATAGAGCTCCCACTCGCTCTAGCCCTTTATTCAGCAATTTCAGGTAATCCTCTTCCTCCTACACTTGTTTCAATGGGAGAGCTCTCACTTGCCGGAGAAGTGCGTCCTGTAGGTCTCTCCGATAAAAGGATAAAGGGAGCTCTTGATATGGGATTTTCAACGATATTACTTCCTGAAGCAACAACCGTAGATGAGAAAGGGAATTTATTACGCTGTGAAACTCTCAACGATGCCCTCGATATCGTAAAAACACTCTCTATACGTATTAGTAAGTAGTGCTTACTTAATTAAAACTATATAAGATAATAATATAGGAATATCAAAAATTATTATATTTTACCTTAATAAATAGATCGTAAGGACTCCTTACTATCTCCTAATCCCTTCATATCGTGTTTCCTTTACAGTGTTTTCTCAACATAGATTCAACTTTTATAAAAGAGCCATACAGAGAAGAGTAATTATTCCCTTTTCTATTACCTAAAGTAGCAAAGAGAGTAATTAATAACGCCCAAAAATATATAAACACTCATAATGGTTGGGTTTTTATTAGTTAGGATTCCTTACTAAGGTCTTTCTTACGATAAACTACTTATGAGTAATGGGAATGCAATAAAGGTACCAATAGAGGCAAAGACACTTGTGGTAAAGAATAAGAGTAGCGCATGAATGATACGGTTCTTAAACCACCCTTTAAAATGAAGGATATCATCAGTAACTGATTCAAAGTCTTTTACTCGTGGTTTACGCATTGTGATTTCTAATATCCCTGCAACCATACCAACACCAAGAGTAGGGCTCAATGCAGTAATTGGAGCTGCTATCATAGATAATATAATAGTAATAGGATGTCCTAAGGAAATGAGGGCAGCGAGTCCTGTGAGAGATGAATTAAGGGCAAACCAATAGAGGAACATAGTAGCTCCTTTATCCCAACCAGAGTTGACTATACCAAGGACAATAATTCCTAACAGTGCAATAACAATTCCCCATGAAATGATTTTTCCAACTGGAGAGGAGGGGGGCGTCGTGCTTATTTCATCTAAAGTGAAGTTGTTCTCTTCTTCATCTAAGAATTGCATATGTTTAATGAGGCCAGGAGCATGACCTGCTCCTACAACAGCAACAACTCTTCTTCCTTTAGATCTATAAATTGAAGTTGCTAGGTATTGATCTCTTTCATCAATTAAGACTTTTTTCACTGTTGGTAATTCTTTTGCCATCTCATCAAGCATCGATTGAAGCATATTTGTCTCTTTTAAGCTTTCAATATCTTCATCACTTATTTCTTCTTTAGAGAAAGCTGCAGTAAGGAGAGATGAGATTAATTTAGTTTTATTCCAAAGAGAAGATAATCTCCATGCCCTAATAAATGTTGTTTGGATTTCTCTATCACATAGAGTAAGGGGAATATTTCTCTCAGTTGCTATTTCTGCTGCCTTCATAATCTCATCTCCAGGAGAGATACCCATTTTATTTCCAAGTTTTTTTTGATATGAAGAGAGAGCAAGGTTTGCTAAGAGTAAAAACCCTTTGTTTTGTTTTAATACAGACTTGATGTCGAGGTTTTCCCACCCCTTTTCTTCAGTTTTTGATCGATAACGACCATTATCGAGTTCTACACAGATTTCATCAGGGAGAAATTCATCAATAACTTGTTGTACTTCATCTACACTATCGTGAGAAACATGGGCTGTTCCTATAAGAATAATCTCTTTGCCATCGGCACAAACAAGTCTATGTTGTGTATCTGTTAGCTTCTCAATGTTCACAATAATCCCTCCGCATCTGTATTAATATATCTATGATGTTAAAAAGGTACAACACCTAAGATGGGTTTATAGTTCTTTGCCCTTAAAGGGTAAGAGAAATTGTACAACTATTTCAAAGCGCTTCTCTTTATATAGACGTATATAGAGAGTAGAAGATTTTTGTTGTAGTTCTTTGGAGATGAACTTCATACATAGAGGGAGAAATTCTCCTTTGTTTGAAGGGGTGAATAGTAGTTGTTCAAAACTATATTCTCCAGGAATAATAGAGATAAGAGGAGGGTCAACGCTGTTTCGCTTATGATAGTATCCACTTTTAGGATGAACAGTATAAAGTTCATCACCTTGATAGGCATCACACACAATAATACTATCTGTTCCAACTTCTTCTTGTTCCAAGAAGAGAAGCATTGCTTCATAAAAGTCGCCAACCAAATCGTTCATTGGCATAGATGTCGCTATTGATGTATAATTCATCTCCTGATGTAAATGTAAATGACGAATCAAAAGAGTACCCCCCCTATGAGGATAAATTGTAGTGAAAAGAGAGACTAAAGTACAGTATTCTCTCTCTTTTAGTAGAAAGAGAAGGACAATATTAATAAAAATGGATGATGATGGAGGGGTAAAAGTGCTTGCTCCCCATGGAACGTCTAAAAATAAGATAGAAGAAGTGTTATTGCAACACTCTGCATGGATTGAAAAAAGGCAAACTCACCTAAAAGGCCTTGAGCCCCCGTTAGTAGAACATACTTATAAAGATGGAGATCTGTTTCTTCTTCACGATAAGTTACTCACCCTTGTTGTTAACAAAAGCAATACTAATAAGGTGTCGGTAAGAGAATCTATTCTTATTGTGGATTCGATGAGTATTTCAAAGGCCTCAATAAAAAAACTCATTGAAGAGTATTATGATGAGTATGGTCTCACTCTTTATAATAAGTTGGTAAGTAAGTGGATTATTCAATTAGGACTCACCAAAATTCCTTATACTGTTTCAATGGCTACATACCCCAAGAGGTTAGGAAGTTGTTCTTCTCATAACAATCTCTCCTTTGCACGGAGGTCTCTAATGATGCCTATAGAATTATTAGACTATTTAGCACTACACGAAGTAGCTCATTTGGTGTATTTTAATCATAGTAGAGACTTTAAGAATCTCCTTTTTTATCACATGGGTGATTATAAAGAGAGGTTCAATACCATAAAGTCATTACGACTCAAAATTGCCCATCTTTAGATTATTTATTGTCTACAAGATAAGTGTGCTAAACTATAAAGAGATATGTGTAGGAGGGTTGTATGGAACCTAATAAAATTGCCCCAGGGATTCACCGTGTGTTTGCTGATATTGGGGATAGAGACTTGTTTGAAGGTATTTGGCCTCTTCCTCATGGGGTAAATATTAATTCTTATATCGTGCAAGGAAGTAAAAAGCTTGCATTTATTGATCTTGTGAAAGATTGGGAAGGTGCTTTAGCTAAAATAAATAATCAACTCACCTCTTTAGGAATTAAATTTAGTGATATTGATTATCTCGTCCTTAACCACATGGAACCTGATCATACAGGTTCTTTAAGTGAAATGAGGAAGCAAAATCCTCATATGGAAATCTTGTGTACAAAAAAAGCGATTCCCCTTGTTTCCTCTTTTTATGGAATTACTGAAGGGGTAAAGGCTGTCTCTTCAGGCGATAGTGTTGATTTAGGGGGTAAAACTCTTGTCTTTGAAGAGACTCCTAATATCCACTGGCCAGAGACAATGATGACCTATGTGCCTGAAGATAAAGTTCTTTTTTCTTGTGATGCATTTGGCTCTTTTGGAACATATGAGCATGCTTTCGATGATGAACTCACCTCAAAAGAGTGGGAATTATTAATGCCTGAAACTCAGCGCTATTATGCAAATATAGTCTCTTCATTCAGTACTTTTGTAACGAAAGGGATAGATAAATTAGCTTCCCTCGATATTCAAGTTGTAGCACCAAGCCATGGGATTATTTGGAGAAAAGACCCCTCTAAAGTAATCAATTTCTATAAAGACCTAGCTCGCTATATGAATGAGCCTGATCCAGGGGTAGTTACGATTGTCTACAGTAGTATGTATGGAAATAGTGCAAAGCTCATTCCATTAGTGAAAGAAACATTAGAAGGAGAAGGGGTAAAAGTACTTCTTCATGAAGTACCACAAGAACATGCTTCATTTGTCCTCTCCTCAGCATGGGGTTCAAAGGGAATAGTGTTTGCAATGCCTACCTATGAATACAAAATGTTCCCTCCCATGTACCATATCCTCGATATCTTAGAGAGAAGTCATGTAAATAAGAGAAAAGTGATGAGAATAGGCTCTTATGGATGGTCCGGTGGAGCACAAAAACAATTTGATCCATTTATTGATGCATTGAAATGGGATTGCCTAGGGAATGTAGAATACCAAGGAGCTCCTACTGAAAAAGATAGGATAGCTGCTGTAGAAATAGCTAAAGCACTTGCAAAGAGTGTATTAAGCTAATAAAAATTATTTATAGAAATAATAAGGGCAAGAAATTTTCTTGCCCTTATTAACATCTAAACTGTCTGTTCTCTACTATTCAATAATCTCACATAGATGTCTTAAGAAAGCTGCAATCCTCTCAGTTGATGAAATTGAGACTCTCTCTTTAATGCTGTGAGCGTCATAGATATTTGGTCCTAAAGAGACAGAATCCATTCCAGGAACTCTTTCATTAATAATTCCACATTCGAGTCCTGCATGAATTGCAGTTACTACTGCTTCTTCTTTATGGATAGCTTTATATGCTGTAGCACAAAATTCTGCTAAAGGAGAGTCTGGTCGGGGCGTCCAAGCTGGATATGAATTGCCTACCCTTACTTTCGCCCCACTTATACTAAAAGCTAAAGCTGTTTTTTCACTCACAAAACGTAGGGCACTTTCAATTTCTCCCCTTTGGCTGCTGACCATTGTTATAGTGGAATCTGTTGTGTTTAGAATGGCTAGATTTGCTGAAGTTTCAACTATCCCTTTAATATTATCACTCATTCGTTGAACCCCATTTGGAGCTAACATAAGACCTTTGAAGAAAGAAGAGGTCTCTTCTACACTAAGAGCAGAAGTAGTCGCTAATTCTATCTTTTTAGCTTTAAGGATGATGTTTTTTTCAATGTGTCTGAATTCATTAGTTAATATTTCTTTATAAGAAGTGATGATTTCTTCAAGTTTTTCTTTATCTTTATTATCGATTGCTATTAGAGCTTTACAGCTACTTGGAATGACATTTCTTTTTGTTCCAGATTTGATGCTGATTAACTGAATAGGGGTGGCTTTTTGTAGTTCATAAAGGACTCTCGTCATAAATACTATAGCATTTCCTCTTTGAGTGTGAATTTCTCCACCGCTATGACCTCCTAATAGGCCATTGATCTCAATTTCATAGCTTTCGGGGTGTGTCTGAACAATTTCAGATCTCTCAAAAGAAAGAACTCCATCAACTTCATTTCCTCCAGCACTTCCAATTAAGAATACCCCCTCTTCTTCACTATCAAGGTTGAGCATTCTCTTACTTTCTATCAGAGAGCCATCAAGGTTAAAAGCTCCCGTAAGGCCTGTCTCTTCTTCTGTTGTAAATATTGCTTCTAAGGGACCATGAACTGCTGATTCATCTGTGAAGAGGTCGAGTATAAGGGCTATCGCAATTCCATTATCTGCCCCAAGGGTGGTATTATCACCATGAAGGAAGTCCCCTTCTTGGATTAAAGTAATCCCATCATTTAAGAAGTTATGATTGCTTCCTTCCCCTTTCACACACACCATATCCATATGCCCTTGAAGGGCGAGGGATGGAACGTTCTCCTTCCCTTTGGTTGCCCCCTTTCTTATAATGACATTACCTGCTTTATCTACTGCTGAACTAAGGTTGTGTGTTTTTGCAAAGGCAAGGAGAAATTCTCTTACCCCACTTTCATTTCCAGACTCTCGGGGAATATCTGAAAGTTGTTTAAAATAATTCCATACAGGGGAATCGAAAAGGGAATTCTGCTTCATAATGGTCTCCTTAGTAAGTGCGTTAAGAAAAGTAGTTACGAACGAGATTGCCACGAATAAAGAGGCCTTTCAAGTTAATATCTTCATCAAATACCACAATATCTGCAAGATATCCAGGAATAAGCTTTCCCTTCATCTCTATATCATAAATTCGAGCGGGGTTTGCGGAAGCCATTTGAACAGCTGATTCAATAGGAACTTCCCAAGAAACTAAATTTTTTACCCCTTGGAGCATAGTAAGGGCTGAGCCTAGCATGGTTTCAGGGTCATCTTTTCTATGAAACGCACCATCGGCATCAAGAACTGCAGGCTCTCCATTTGCAATTAATTCTCCACTCTCTTGTTTTGTAGGTTTAAGAGAGTCGGTAACTAAGACAACATTTCTCACACTCTTTTCTTTTAATAAGAGTTTCACAAGTTCTGGGTGAACATGAACTCCGTCTCCAATAATTTCACATTGCATATCCTCTTCAATCATGATAGCCCCAACTGTTCCTGGGTTTCTGTGATGAAGACGACTCATTGCATTAAAGAAGTGGGTGGAATGGAGAATTCCCACTTGCATCCCTTCTATAATATTTTCATATGTGGCATTAGTGTGCCCAGCTAATAGGACGATGCCTTGCTTGACTGCGGCTAGGGCAAGGTCTCTCATGTTCTTTAGTTCGGGAGCTACCGTCATACAGACAATATGGCCTTTTCCTGCTTTAATAATTTCATTGAAGAGAGCTAAGTCTACTTTTTGAATTCCTGCTTCGTTTTGGGCTCCTATCCTTTCATGTGAGATAAAAGGACCTTCAACGTTAATCCCTAATATTTCAGCCCCTTGTTCTTTTCCAATTGCCTCGACTACTGCGTCGATACAACTAATCATCCTCCCTTTTGTATCTGTGTAGATGGTGGGGAAGAAACCAGAGACTCCAAAATCAGCAAGACGCTCTGACATCTTTAATATTGATTCAGGATCTGCATCTTCTGTTCCATACCCTCCAATACCATGAATATGGGTATCAATAAATCCAGAAGTCACATAAGCCCCTTTAACATCAATGAGTTCAGTTCCTTGAGGGAATACTTTCTGTTGAATTCTTTTCATATTGAAGATATCTCCAATATGTCCACTAGAATCTATATATACACCACAGTTGGGAATTTTTATTGTTCCAGTTACTACTATTGCATGAGTTAAAACAGTTGAGCTCATAAAGAACACCTCTTGTATTAAATATAGAAGGACATATCGGTGGGGTCAAGTAATCTGGCTATCTTCTTGTATTAATCGAGTAATCCACTTTTTACTTCTTACTCGGTTAAACCCAATAAATCCTTTAAAAAACTCTTCTAGGCCAACGAGCAGATATATATAATAGATTGGAAGCTTAAAGACAAGAACTCCTATAAAAGCAAGAGGCACCCCAATTCCCCACACTCCAGCAAGTTCTGTCATCATGGAAAATTTTGTGTCTCCTCCCGACCTAAGTATTCCAACTACGATAAGCATTGTGCATGCTTTCATGGGGATAAGAAGAGCCATCATTTGTAAAGATTTCACTGTTATTGTAAACACATATTCTGATAGAGAAAAAATGAGGGGAATATAGGGGGCAAGAAAGAAGAGTGCAAGTCCCATGATGAATCCAATAATAATCACTAATTTTATAAGTGAGTAAGCATATTTTTGGGCAAGGTCAATTTTATTTTCCCCAATTTTGTTTCCGAGAAGAATTGCTGCTGCGTTACTTACTCCAATGAGAACTACAAAAAAGAGATGCTCGATTGATTGGCTTACATTCACACTAGCAATTACAGTAGTACCGAGGCGAGCATATGCTATTTTATAAAACACCATCCCTAAAGACCAAAATATTTCATTAAGAATCACGGGGAAACATGTTGAAAAATAGCTCTTTACTTCATCAAAAGAAAAGCTTACTAATATCCGCAAGGGAGCTGCAACAGCACCCTTACGACGGTAAATAATGATTAAAAGAATCATCATTTCTAAGAATCGAGCTATCAATGTAGCAATTGCAGCACCTTTTACCTCGAGTCTAGGAAACCCAAAGTTTCCGAGAATTAAGGCGTAGTTTAAGATGACATTCACCGTAAGTGAAATCATTGAGATATACATAGGAGTCCTAGAGTCTTCAGTACTTCTGAGGGCAGCTGAGTAGATCATCACAATTGCTGTCATTACATAAGAGATACTTACTATCTTTAAATAATCTACTCCGTATGCAACAACGATAGGGTCTTGAGTGAAGATGTTCATAATGAGAGTAGGGAAGAAGAAAGAGAAAAAGGCACTCGCAAAGGCCCCTAAGAGGCCAAGAGAGAGGGCAATCCCCATAGTCCTTTGTAGCTTTTCTATCTGTTTCGCTCCCCAATACTGAGCAACAAAAATAGCAGCTCCACTACTTACTCCAAAATAGAAAAGAGAGATGAGAAAGAACATTTGATTTGCTAGGCCTACTGCAGCAAGAGCTTCTTCACTTACTTTTGTTATCATGAGGGTGTCGATAAACGAGAGAGAATTCATCAATAAATTTTGAATGGTGATAGGAAGGGCGAGGAATATTAGTTTAGAATAAAATTCTCTTTTCATAGAATTAAGAGTGGTGTTTGATTTTGATAAAATAGTCACCTAGATGATGTACCACTTTTACCCCTAACAGGCAAGCTCTTTTTTTGATTTCGATGCTTTAATAAGAGAGGTATCAGATCATTCCTATTAATTAACCTTAAAGCTTCAATTACCATACTTCTATTAGAAGGGTTATTAAATTGGAGAAGGGCTCTTTGAAGGTGCCTTTCTCTCCCTTTAGGGACATATACAGGAGCTAATTTGTGAAGAGGGCGTGGGTCTAAAGATGTGTAATACATGCATGTTGCAACTGTTCCAGGGGTTGGATAAAACTCCTGTACTTGTTCTGGAATGAATTGATGTTTTTTCATATAAAGAGCAAGTTCAACAGCATCTTGGAGAGTAGTTCCTGGATGAGCTGCAATGAAGTAAGGAATACAATATTGTTCTTTTCCAATTTTTCTTGTTTCATTATAAAATTCATCTAAAAACTTTTCATACAAAGCTGGTTCTGGTTTTCCCATTGCTTTAAGGGCATTTATAGCGATATGTTCTGGTGCAACTCTCAACTGGCCACTTACATGGTGAGAGACAAGAGCTTGTATAAACCTCTTCCTTGTCGCCTCTGGTGCTGTAATTAATAGATAATCGTATCGGATTCCACTACGAATAAATACCTTCCTCACCCCTTTTACATTTTTTATTGCTTCAAGTCGATCAAGGTATTTGTCATGAGAGTCTTGTAATTGGGAACAAGGAGTTGGATAGAGACAGAATTTTACAGAGCATGGCCCACTTGTTTTTTGCCTCTCGCAGGCAATATCTTGAAAGTTTGCTGTAGGGCCTCCTACATCACTAATAATACCCTTAAAGTCACTATGTTTTGTTAAAGTAGTGGTCTCTCTTTCTAATGATGCTACTGATCTGTTAGTTATGATTCTTCCTTGATGGCTTGTGATAGCACAAAAAGAGCAAGATCCAAAACAACCTCTATTACTTGTAATGCTAAACTGCACTTCTCGTAAAGCTGGAATTCCTCCCTTGGAATCATACTTATAGTGCCATTTCCTCATATAATCCAATTCTATCACTTGGTCAAATTCTTTTTGAGTTAAGGGTCTCATTGGAGGGTTTACTAGGACAACTTTATCTTCACTTTGTTGTAGGAGTACTGTCTTGTCGAAAGGGTTTTCATGGAGCATGATAGTTGAAAATGCTTTTGCATAAGAAGTTTTTCCCTTCTCTGTTGGGGTATTACTTTTTTTATCTCGTTCACTCACCTCTTCAAAGGAGGGTAGTGTTATATAAGAGACTTCATCTCTGTTCTCTTTATATTCAGCAATCTCTTTTGCCTTAACAATAAGGGCTGTTCCCGCTATTTCTGTTATGTGGGAAATGTGCTGTCCTTCATTAAGACGTGTAAGTATTTCAAGAACTTGTAATTCTCCCATTCCATAGATAAGGAGATCTGCTTTTGTATCTACTAAAATACTTCTTCTCACTAGGTCATTCCAAAAGTCATAATGGGCAAACTTTCTTAAAGACCCTTCAATTCCACCAATGATGATGGGCATCGAGGAACCAAATGCTTGTTTTGCTTTAGAAACATCCTGTTTCCTGCCGTATCCACAATGCCGCCGCCACAGGATACTACCTTGGATATGCACTGAGGACGAGTTGCTACAGGAGGTATAGTCCTATCTGAAGAAGAAAAAGGGGACATCGCTGTCCCCGTGGATATTAAAGCCTGGCTTTCCAGCCTGCGGAACTCTGCCCATCCCTTGTCTTGCACAATTTCCGCTATGCTGTGGCCGCTTGTTTGCTCGATCAAGACATCGGTATCGACGACGGGGATCATCCACGTATTTGCCAATTGCTTGGCAAAAGTGCTTTTC
>SABI01000222.1 GCA_009929055.1 Spirochaetia bacterium
TCATCGTGGAGTTTCTTCAAGGGTTTCGGGACAACTAGCAGTATCAGGCAGCAAAGCAGCTCATGGACTCTCTTAAGTATCATGACTTTGTTGGAAAGGAGATAGCCATTAGAGCTGCAGAAAACTTTCGTAAGTTACGGAAACAAGGTATTACCATTCGAAAGACCATAGACGTACTCATTGCCACCTTTTGCATAACACACGGCCTTGAGCTCCTGCACAACGATAGAGACTATGATCCGATGGAAGAACTGCTTGGGCTACATGTGAAGAGATAGTAGCACTATTGCAGAAGGCCAAAGCAATTCCACTCTTATTGTGTGAAGTTTGCTTCAACAATCCCAATCTAGGCTATGCCCCTTTCAAGATAGGTTCCATGAGTATTTCCTTAAACACAAACTAAGCTATATTCTCTTGATAGGGGTAAGATTATTACTACTGTTGCCAAACATTATTACACGTCGTTACTATGATATATCTGTATATCACCAAGCTGCAACTCTTTAAACTGAACTTTTTTGATTCCAATGGCATATGTATCCTGATTTGCCCAGCTGCCATGCCCCGTGCATTAGTTTTTTCCATTTTTACGCACTTGAGCGATAATAATGATGGTAAAGGCCTGATAAAATCTGTTCTTTTCCGATAACCCCGGAACTTTCTTGGATCTCAGCATCAGGGATCTTATCAATACCTTAATGCATTCTCTGGGTATTATAATACACCACATACTTCTTGATGATTTATTGAACTTGCTTTTCAGAAAATAGCAGAAAAATGATCTAAAGCTTCTCTTCTAATAGTCCCATTCACCCTTTCAACAAATGAGTTCATATTTGGTGAAGCAAGGGTGATGTTAACTCCAGTCATTCCATAATCTGAATAATTGATAGAAGTGAACTGTGGAGCATAATCATAGATGAGAGTTTTAGTGTTCTCCTCATCATTATACGCGAAATAAATAATCTGCTGTTTGACAAACTCTCTGCTAGGATATTCTGTGAGATTCCATTTGATGATTTTTCTGGATTTCAGTTCAAGAATGATGAATAGGTAGAGTCGTTTACCAAATAGAGTATCAATAGTCATGAAATTCATGGAGAATAATGAATCCCAGTGTATCTTGAGAAACTTTTTCCATGAACCATTCGGTTGAAGTAATCCTTGCTTGTGGAATGTCTGAATGATTTTGTTTACAGTTGTGTAATGGATATCGATGTTAATTTTCTTCAGTTCATTAGCTATCTTTTTACAACCATAGAGATAATTTTCTTGCTTCATTTCAAGGATTAGATTTTTTACATCTCTAGAAATAGATTTTCTTCCTGGAGTATTATTCTTATAACTCCAGAAATTCTTTATGAATCGGCGTTACCAAACAAGAAGAGTTTCAGGTTTCGCTACTGTTAGATGATTCATTGCTCTTGCAGATAGAGCTTTTATTATCGCGAAAGTTAATTTATCACTCTTTCTAAAATGCAATCTCTTATTCTGAAGTTTGAGATGTCGTTTGTACATCTCATTCTCCTTCTTAAGCAGAAGCATGGTGAAAATGAGATTCTTTCTTTTTCTGAAAATAGTATTGAATAATGAAATAAGTAGAGATCGAAGGAAGTTGAACATGATGTATTATATCCATTATGAATAATAGTGTACATTTTCCATATTGTAGTTGAGTTATGTTGTCGGATGAATAAAAATAACCCACGGTATGAGTATTCATGCAATCGCTAGGCAACTTGAGCGAGATAAGTATAGAGGAGTCTTATAGGTTTATGTTGGATAATAATGAGTGGTGAAGTAATCAAAATGGAAAAACGTGGAAAAGTATATTGATCTATCTAAGAAAAATCAGAACAGTTTTACATAATTATTTAGGAAGGTGTTTACCAATTAGGGGAACATGTTAACAATCTGTTATCACAAAAATCTTGCATATAATGTGATAATAATCACACTTTTGTTGTATATTATGTGATTTCCATTGACAATTCATTGTTCATATCTTTATAATTTATATCTCAGGAGGGTTTAGATGGAACGAAGCGCAATGCAATCTTTAATTAAATGGAAACAATCACCTTATCGAAAGCCTCTTATTCTACAAGGAGTTCGACAGGTTGGAAAGACTTGGTTGCTCAAAGAGTTTGGACAAAGACACTATGAGAAAGTTGCTTACTTTAACTTTGATGAAAATCCAGAGTACTCACAATTTTTCGATACAACAAAAGATGTTAAGAGGATATTGGACAACCTTCAATTTATCGTAGGCTTTCCTATTACCAAAGAATCTACTCTTATTATATTTGATGAAATCCAAGATGCCCCTAATGTGTTAAATGCACTGAAGTATTTTCATGAGAATGGGAAAGATTACCATGTAGCCTGTGCAGGCTCTCTTTTAGGTGTAGCCTTATCAAGGCCTTCTTCTTTTCCAGTTGGACAAGTAGATTTTCTAAAGATTCACCCAATGACATTTTCTGAGATGCTTAATGCAGATGGTGAACAAGGCTTACTTAAATACTTGAAAGCTAAATCTGATCTTGATCCAATTCCAGATGCTTTTTTTTCTCCTTTAACTGAGAATCTTAAAAAATATTTCCTTATAGGAGGAATGCCTGAAGCAGTAGAGAGGTGGGTACATAATCGAGATAGTGGTTCAATAGATTCTATCCTCTATTCTATAATTCAAGCATATGAACATGATTTTGCAAAGCACCCTGAACCACGGGAATATCCTAAATTAATTCAAATATGGCAATCACTTCCTTCTCAGTTGGCAAAAGAGAATAAGAAATTCTTTTATCAACTTGTGCGTAAAGGTGCGAGGGCAAGGGAATATGAAGATGCACTTAGGTGGCTAGTCTCTTCTGAGGTTGTCGCTAAAATTTCTCGATGTACCAAACCAGCTCTTCCTCTCTCGGCATATGAAGACCTTTCTACATTTAAACTCTACCCAGTAGATGTGGCCTTACTTAGAAGGTTAGCACAGCTTGATATTTCTTCATTTCTACACCCTTCACGGTTATTCACAGAGTTTAAAGGAGCCTTTACTGAAAATTATATCCTGCAGGCATTGTCTGCATCCTTTAGTGTGCCACTTAGGTATTGGACTAGTAGCGACAGCCGCTATGAAGTTGATTTTCTTCTTCAGTATAAAAACCTGGTAATTCCCATCGAAGTCAAAGCAGATATCAATATTTCTAGTACGTCGCTGAAAGCCATCAAGCGTCTTAATAAGGAGGATTTCCCTCTTCGTATTCGCTATTCCCTTCAAAACCTTAAACTTGATAAAGATGTCCTCAATATCCCCCTTTTCATGGCTGACTGGAGTGCCCAACTCATTGATCTAGCCTTAAAGCATATCAGTTGACTCTACTAGATAAAAAGCTGAGTAGTAATATTAAATGTTCATTATAAAGCAAGGAAGCTAAAACAATAGCACAGGAATCCAGTTGCTTTTCCCTTCCCTACTAGTTTATGAAACTATTATCATCTGATATTTCACACTGCAAAGAATAATTATATTATGCAACTATGCAGCACATAAAAAAGTAATAATTTTATTGTGTCACTCACTACGATAAGAGAGAGCTGGGGTGAACGAAAGTATGGTTGAGTTAACGTTGAAAAGAAGGCTTTAATCTATCGGTTCTTAGTTCACAGAGAATCAATGCTAAGCAACCTTTTTAGTGGCAGTAATGTGTGATTGATTGTAAAGTAGTAATATTGCCAATTTGCACCTGATTCTACTGGTTTCACCTGCCCTATTTCATAATGTGAAATATCTTCTAGCTATCTAGAATGAGGTTTTTATGTTTTTTGTGACTTTAGGATATCCATGTTCAAGAACAAGTGGTTTCTGGTTCTCATATTCTCACAGTTTCAAGGCAGCTATTGGTATCACGAATACATCATCTGGTCTATGGGATACCACAGATTTCACATAAAGTAGTTGTTGGTCTTCAAAATTATTGATTGATTTTCAAAAGTTTGGTAGCGGCCTCACCAATCTGGGTTGCTCCTAATTGGATTTAAAGGAATACGCATGGATTTTGAAATCTCTTTCACTTAAAGCCTAAAACAAAAATCAAAATGTCTACAGGTCTCCATACAATCGATGTTAATTAGTGGTCCTC
>SABI01000223.1 GCA_009929055.1 Spirochaetia bacterium
CCTCTCCCCTGCATGAAAGTAAGAAGCTACTGTTACTATCTCCCTCACACACCAAGGGTAATACACCCATTCATATAACGAAAACCTCCTTAATCGGAGGTTTCTTTACGTCATGAATCCGGTTTTCACCACGCTATACACCTATAGACAACTATAAAAATCTCTTTCAAATATACTGTCCATTATTTATTGAAAATAATCCAAAATTCTTTATAAAAAGAGTGAAAAGAGAGAGAACTTTTTTCTCACTTTTGATACACTAATTTCTAGTAGTGGATGCTAGAGGATCAAAACACATATTATTGGTTGAATCACTCTAGGTAAAGGAGAATTCCAATGGAACAAATCCATACTGCTAATGCACTTAATCAAGATGAGGAACCTCCACTGATAAGTAGCGGCGTGATTGATTGCACGCCTTATAATTACCAACAATCAAGCTACAAACAACAAGAAAAGAAGAACTCAAAAAACTCTCCTAGAAGTAGTAGTGAGAAGTTCAGGAAAACTTACTTTCCGAACACGTCAAAAGAGATGTGGAACAACTGGCATTGGCAATTAGCCCATCGTATAACCACCCTCTTTGAAATTTCTCGGTTTCTCCATCTTAGTGAAGAAGAAGATAAAGCTTTACAAGATACAGAACACTCTTTTCCGTTTGCCATTACCCCTTATTATCTTAGCCTCCTCGACTTAAGAGATACCCAAAATGGACTAAGAAAAACAATTATTCCATCAATTAGAGAATCTTTTGTTGATGAAGTTGAAAGTATAGACCCTTTACATGAAGAAAACACCTCTCCTGTTCCCTGTATCATTCATCGTTATCCCGATAGAGTCTTGTTTCTGACAACAAGTTTTTGTTCTACCTATTGTAGGTATTGTACAAGAAGTAGAATGGTGGGAGGACACGATGAAGTATTAGAACCTCATTGGAAAGAAGCAATCGAATATATAAGGGAAACAGAAGCAATTCGAGATGTAATAATTTCCGGAGGAGATCCCCTCACCTTAAGTGATGAAAAGATTGAATGGCTCTTAAAAGAAATAACAAGTATAGACCACATTGAAATGGTTCGTATCGGAACTAAAGTTCCAACTGTAATGCCTCAAAGGATTACACCAAAACTCATTAAAATTCTCAAACGCTATAAACCCATTTATATGAGCATTCATGCAACCCACCCCGATGAAATCACAAAAGAATCTTCTTTAGCTTTAAATCGCTTAAGTGATGCTGGAGTAGTTCTTGGCAGTCAAACCGTATTACTTAAAGGGGTAAATGATTCAGTAGAAATTCTCATGAGTCTCTTCCATAAACTTCTAAAAGTACGGGTAAAACCTTATTATCTTTATCAATGTGACCCAATTATTGGCTCTGCCCACTTTAGAACTACAGTCGATAAAGGGAAAGAACTCATTCAGGGCTTAAGAGGTTTCACTAGTGGCTATGCTATACCTCAGTATGTTATAGACACCCCCGGTGGTGGTGGAAAAGTTCCTATCCTCCCAGATTATCAAATAGGTCGGGATGAAAAAAATTTATATTTAAGAAACTATGAAGGAAAGGTTTTTGCCTATCCTCTTGGTAAAGAAGAGTAATAGCTATGCTTATTGGATTAACTTATGACCTTAAAGACGATTATATACAATTAGGGTATAAGGCAGAACAGGTTGCTGAATTTGACTCAATTATTACGATTGATGCAATAGATGAAGCAATTCAGCATCTTGGTCACAAAACAATTCGGATAGGAAATATTAATGCTCTTGTTGATTATCTCTCTAAAGGTAATAGATGTGACCTCGTATTCAACATTGCAGAAGGATTACATGGATTATGTCGAGAAGCACAAATACCAGCTCTCCTTGATGCGTACAACATTCCTTATGTCTTTTCAGATTCTTTCGTCCTTGCCATCACTCTTCACAAAGGAATTACAAAAGCCATAGTAAGGGAACATAATGTCCCTACAGCCGATTACTTTTTAATCCAAGAAATAGGTGATAGTGAAAAAGTAAACCTTCCCTACCCCCTTTTTCTTAAACCTGTAGGGGGTGGCACTGGTATGGGAATTACTTCCCAGTCTATTGTATATAGCAAAAAAGAACTGATACACACTTCAATGATTCTATTAGAAGAATTTAATCAAGGAGTCCTTGTAGAAACCTATCTTAGTGGGAGAGAGTTTACTGTTGGTATTACTGGAACAAAAGAGGAGAGCAAAGTTCTCGCAGTTATGGAGATAGTAGTAGACCCTTCATCAGATAATGGTATCTATTCATATACCACAAAACAAGAATATCTAAATTTTGCCTCTTATCATCTAGTAGAAGGAGAAATCGCCGCTGAGTGTGAAAGAGTTGCCCTCGATGCTTACAATGCCCTTGGATGTAGGGATGGAGGACGAATTGATTTAAAAATGGATGGAAATGGAAGGGTAAACTTCTTAGAAGTAAATCCCCTTGCAGGTCTTAATCCTATAGACTCAGATCTTCCAATCCTTTGCTATAAGAAAGGAATTACTTATCCTCAGCTCATAGGGGAAATCCTCACTTCAGCCATTTCGCGTATCACTAAAGAGAGGGTAGAATGCGCCTGCTAATACTACATGACGCATTAAGTAAAAATCCCACTCAAGACGAACTCGACACCCTCATTCAAGTCAAACATATAAAAAAAGCCTTAAAAGCATTGGGCCATGAAGTCCTTATAACCAAATTCTCCTTGAACCTTATTGCTATGAAGAAAAAGATCCTCTCTCTATCTGTAGATATTATCTTTAATCTTGTTGAAACCTTAGAAGGAAGTCAGTTATTACATTTCTCTCCAGCTCTCATAGAGAGCCTAAATATTCCATTTACAGGTGGCGGGTCAGCCGGGATGATGCTTTCTAGTCATAAGGTAATTGCAAAAGAATTAATGACAGGAGTGAATCTCCCTACCCCTAGATGGATAGAGAACACAGAAGAAGATTATGTGAGTGAATTTATCGGTATTCCACTTATCATAAAACCCATCTCTCAAGAAGCCTCAGTTGGAATCAATGATGACTCACTGAGAGTATTGCTCTCAGTAGAATCTTTAAAAGAGGCACTCAGTTCAAAAGAGCTCTTTGGGGAAGAATTTATTAATGGAAGAGAATTTAATGTATCAGTACTAAGTATTAAAGGAAAGCCTGTCGTTCTACCTCCAGCTGAAATGCTCTTTATCGATTACCCTAAAGATAAACCAACTATTGTTGGATACGAAGCAAAGTGGGAAGAATCTTCTTTTGCCTATACTCATACTAAAAGGAGTTTTCCTCATACTCAACAAGACCTACCACTTCTTGAAGAAATTAAAACCTTAACTCTCAAAGCTTTTAAACTATTTGGAAATAAGGGATATGCTCGAGTCGATTTTCGAGTCGACACATTGGGAAAACCCTATATTCTAGAAGTAAACTTAAACCCATGCCTAGCCCCTGATAGTGGCTTTGTTGCTGCTATTTTTGAAGCGGGATACTCGTATAACGAAATGATTGATCTAATCATTTCAGGATAAAAAATATGGAACAATATACGTTTCGAGAAGAACCAAAACAAAATGATATTCTCGCTGTTTCCTCAATATTACAGACATCAGGCTTCTTTAATAAAGAAGAGGTGGAAGTAGGGGTCTCTCTTATTACAGAGAGACTAGATAAAGGAAAAGAGTGTGGCTACCTTTTCCAATTTCTTGAAGAAGATCTTCTCGTAAGAGGATATACATGTTATGGACCAATTCCTGGTACAACTCACAGCTATGACCTCTATTGGATAGCAGTAGACCCTGAATATAGAGGAAAAGGAATAGGCTCCATCCTTCTAAACACTACTGAAAAAGAGATAATTTCTTTGAAAGGGAAAAGAATCTACATTGAAACTTCTTCTTCTTCTATCTATCTACCAACTCGCTCCTTTTATATAAGAAATGGATACCTCTTAGAAGCTGAACTCAAAGATTACTATGGGCCAAATGATAATAAACTCATCTATGTGAAAGTGGTATAAATGATACTCTTTGTTTTTTCATAATAAAGACGACTATTCAATATTTAATTAAATCTAGCATGTGAATTAAGGGCCATTTCTGCAATTTCTTCACTTACTTT
>SABI01000224.1 GCA_009929055.1 Spirochaetia bacterium
GAATTTTCTACACCAACGGGTATTAAAGAAGAGTGCAAAGAAAAATTTGCAAGTATTCTTGCAGAATTTTCAACGGTGCGTAAGCGTAAAGATGTCATGCCATGGCTACCAGAAAAAGATTATTGTCCTATCCGCCTACAGCTGACACCTAAACAAAAAAACTATCTTCAACAATTAGAAACATGGTTTGAAATAGAAGGCACTGATATAGTAACAACAGGTATACTCGATAGACTAATACGATACAGACAAATTTGTCTAGCACCTGAGCTACTCGGACTTAAAGGGGGGTCTCCTAAAACTGACTATATTCTTCAGTATATACAAGACTACCCCGATGAGTCCATTATTATCTTCTCCAGCTTTACGCAATATATTAAAATTTTACAGAAGAAAATTCCAACAGCACGTATGATTATAGGAGAAACACCCATTCCGAAACGTGCAGAATATTGCAAGGCTTTCCAAGAAGGTAAAATAAAAATATTGTTAATCAATATTCAAGCAGGTAAAGAAGCTCTTACATTAGATAAGGCTACGACTACAATCTTCACAGATAAGTTCCCTCCTATTGGGGATATAACACAAGCAGAGGATAGATTTGTAGCGACCCGTCCTGATATTGCTGACAAAGAACACAAGATAGTTGAGTTGATGATGGCTAATTCCTATGACGAAATGATTTATGATTTACTTGCAAAACGTTATAGTGAAACAGACGTCATCAATAACTATAAAAACTATATTATGAAAGGAGTAGATGTAAATGGGATTACCAGTTAAGTTTCAAAAGGCTACCCGTAAACAAGCTAAGGCGTCTATACTGATTGAAGGTATTCAAGGACAAGGCAAGTCAGGTTTAGCGTTAGCTCTAGCTTATTATTTAGGGGGAGAAAACTGGGACGATGTGTACGCAGTAGACGCAGAAAATAAATCATTGTGTTTATTCGTAGGTACTCCTCTACACACAGGCGCACAAGTAGGTACTTTTAATGTAATGGAACTCAGTAACCAAACAGGTTACAAGCCCTCTATCTATGCAGCTTGTAGAGATTTAGCAGTAGCTTCTAAAGGTAAAGCAATTGTTAATGATTCTACAACACATATGTGGCAAGCTAAAGGTGGTGTTCTTGATATGGTTACTGAAGCCAGTAAGACTAACAAGAACAAGAACGCAGTGTGGGGAGAGGCAGAGATAATGGCTGAGAAACAACTTATCATTGATCTCATGCGTTCACCTGATATCCATGTTATTAACACAGTACGTATGAAAGAAAAAGTGTTGTACAGCACGGATGAAACAGGCAATACTTTTATTGAAAAAGCAGGCGAACAACCTATCATGGCACCAGGGATATCTTTTGAACCTGACCTTGTATTGTCTATGGTTAAAGCAGGCAACAGCGAAGGAGATGCTCCTATTGCTAAGGTAGATAAGTCTCGTTATGCTATCTTCAAACAGTACGAAACCTATGTGTTTAATGAGAGTACTATTAAACAGCTAAGAGAATATCTAGCCGAAGGTGCTGACCCAGCCGTGATCTTTGAGCAACAGCGTCAAGAATATGTAGAAGCTGCAGTGGCTCTTCTTGATTCTAATGCTTCTTTAAAGCAGATATGGACCGCACTTAAAGATAAGCAAGGCTGTAAAGGAATGAAGATTGATGAGATACCTTTAGAGAAAATAAAATTACTCTATAGTATGCTCGCTACAGATTAAGGAGGGGGTTCTTATGAATAAGATAGACCCTGCACAAAACAATTTTATTGCACACATAACTGCGAACACCGAGCATCTTGAGAAACAACATCAGGAAGATGTTAAGAAAATTGAAATAACAAAGAGTCTTATAACTGCACTTTGTAAGTTATATGAACTATAGGAGGAATTATAATGGGTATTAATTTTGATAAATTACCAACCGACAGACCTAGTAACGCACCTGCAAAAGGACTTTACTTTGCAGACATTATTAAGACAGAGATGAAGGCACCTTTCGATAAGAACGGTCCTGATGAACTCGTACTGTCTTTAAAACTCACAACTTTAAAAGGGGAGAACGGCGGTTTTCTTAACGATAAGATAAAAGAAAAAGGTGCCGACGCAGTTATGTACAAGACAGGCCGTCTTATACACGCAGCTAACTTGGACCTTAAAGGGGACATAGAACTCAAAGACCTAGGTAAAATTTTAGTGGGTACTCGAGTCATCGTTGACGTTGGATCTTTTAAGAAAGCTGACAAGGAATATGCCACTGTAAATCTGTTCGAGCACAAGTGTTATTATAAAGTAGCCGAACTTAATGAAGCTTTAGCAGACACTGGTGTAGCTCTCGCTCCAGAAGAACCTAAAACAGCAGCTGAAAAACTAGACGATATGGTTGAGGACGCTGAGTATTAATGTCAACATTCTTTGAAAGCTATTTTGATATTCAATATAGCGACAAAAAGAATGTCTCCGTTTGTTGTCCGTTCGAGCATGCCACTGAAAATGGTATACTGTATAAGGAGAGCAACCCCTCAGCACACATAAATTTAGATAAAGGTTTGTTTCATTGTAAGGTTTGCGATAAAGGTTTCAATGAACTGACCTTTATTATGGCGACACTAAAGTGTTCCATAATAAATGCTACTAAACTGAAGCAGGTTTTTCAAACTGACGAGACTGCAGCAATGTGGGATGAGGAAAACACAGAGCAAGAACAAGCTATTGAATTTGCAAAACAATTTAATATCAGTTCAGATGTAATTAAAGAACTGCATATTAGTAGCTGTGATAGAGGGGAAGCGATTAGGTTCCCTGTATTTATGTACAACCACTTAATGGATGTACGCAAATACCATCCTCAAAGTACCCCTAAAGTAAAGTCACGTGAGGACGCACCGACAGGCTTAGTTATTCCTTTCGATATTTGGAGAACAACACCAAAGAAAAAGATAACTATGATTTGTGCAGGAGAAAAAGATATGGCAGTAGCCAGAAGTATGGGGTTTAATGCTATAACTTTAACTGGTGGGGAACTTAGTTTACCTATATCACCTAACGAATTCATAGGACGCAAGGTCGTTATAGTATATGATAACGATGAAGCGGGACACAACGGAGCTAATAAGTTAGCTAATTATTTACAGCCTTATGTCGAGTCAATAAAAATATGTACAGGTTTCCATGAGGTATGTAAAGAAAATAAGGAAGACATAACAGACTTCTTTAACAAGTATGGTAAAAAGAAAGAGGACTTAATTAAGTATCTTAACGAAGCCCCCTTCTTCACACCTAATATGATTCATAACACAAGTTATCCTGTTGTAGATTTACGCACAGCATCTGATCAAAAGCACGTCAACAAAATAATGCGTAGTAATATACAGGTTGTCGCCATGTATGAAGCTACTTTCCTAGCACCTAGTGCCATAGTTGGAGAGAAAGTTTCTTACACAGACGACAAACATACTACGATGAGAGCAGGCGAAGTACGTGCTTGGGAACTCAATGAAGATAGTATACAAGGACTACTACATCTTATAGATAACAATTTCAAAGAAGAGGAAGTATTAGTAAACTGTAGAAAACTCATGCGTATACCAGAAAAGGAACGCTGTGTGTGTATCAAACGGTACGATAAGATACCTGTATTTAAATGTGCAGTAACGGATCTTTTTGAAACAGGGACGGGGAGTGTGATACCGATGGAGTATACTGCATACTCTATCAATCATAAGCTAGAGAGCGGTAAGAAATACATGGCTACTTATAAGTTAGTTCCTCACCCGTACCATGGACAGCAACTCGTAATGTTGATAACTAATGTGTTCGATGCAAACGACACCGTTACAAACTTTAAGCTCGACAGTGCTACAAAAGACAAGCTGGCACAGTTTCAAAAAGAATTTAAAGGGCATACAATCGCAGAGCAGGTAGACACCCTTGTTGAAAAAGCAAAAGGACTACTAGGTTTCAACTGTAATAGTACTCTTATCAAGGCACTTGATTTAAGTTATCATACTGTCTTAGGGTTCAACTTTGGAAATTTCAAAAATGTGCGCGGTTATCTGGATACTTTTGTAGTAGGTGAGTCCAGAGTAGGTAAGTCTAGTAC
>SABI01000225.1 GCA_009929055.1 Spirochaetia bacterium
TGTAAGAAATCTACTACCATAGTAGATGTAAAAGGGCAGCACCCAGTCACTTTTCGTTATGATGTAGATGGACCACATTCTTATTTTGGCAATTTTGTCCTCCTTAAAGAAGACCTCACTAATTTATTTAAACATAATTATGATGTCTTTATTTATGCTGGAAGTGAAATACAAAAAAAACGACTTAACACAATGCTCAGTATGTTTCCTCATCTAAACATTTCTACTGATGAAATAAGTGGAGGCTTTTCAATAGTAACTGAGAAAATAAGTGTATTGTGTGACCATGAAATATTTGGACGAAGAAAACTTGTTACAAATACCCTTCATAAAGTGCAATCCTCACCATTAGATTCCTTTGTAGATTTAACCGAAGGAGACTATGTCGTTCATATTAACTATGGTATTGGTCGATTTGACAAAATTGACCGTGTGAACATGAGTGGAAAAGAGAGAGATTACATAAAAATTGAATATGGCGATAAAGAAATCTTATTTGTCCCAATAGAACAAGCTAACCTTATTCAACGCTATATTGGAAGTGAAGGGAAAGCCCCTAAACTAGACAAAATTGGGGGACAAGGATGGGAAAATAAGAAATCAAAAGCGAGAAAATCAGCAGAACAACTTGCTTCACGCCTTATTGAACTCTATGCAAAAAGAAAAAGTAGTGTAGGGTATCCATTTCCTAAAGATACCGATTGGCAACTTGAATTTGAAGCATCATTTCCTTATTCAGAAACTGAAGATCAACTGATGTGTGTTGAAGATATTAAAAGAGATATGGAGTCTCCCATAGTCATGGACCGACTTGTTTGTGGAGATGTAGGATATGGAAAAACAGAAATAGCCTTAAGGGCTGCCTTCAAAGCAGTAATGGCAGGCAAACAAGTTGCTTTATTAGCCCCCACAACTATTTTAGCAGAACAACACTATGAAACATTAAAAAAAAGACTAGGAACTTTCCCAGTACAAGGGGCTGTTTTAAGTAGAATTATTCCTAAAAAAGAACAAAAAGAGACCCTAAAGCGGGTAGAAAGGGGAGAAGTAGACATCTTAGTAGGGACACACCGACTCCTACAAAAAGATGTTATATATAAAAACCTTGGCCTCCTCATCATCGATGAAGAACAACGTTTTGGGGTGAAAGACAAAGAAAAAGTGAAAGAATTAAAAGCTAATATTGATTCAATAGCCCTTTCAGCGACTCCCATTCCTCGAACTCTCTACATGTCGCTATTAAAAATAAGAGACATGTCTCTGCTCACAACACCACCTATACAAAGACGACCAATCAAAACAATTATTGAAGAGTTTTCTATTAAAAGGATTGTGAGTGCTATAAGAAGTGAAGTTGAACGGGGTGGACAAGTCTTCTACCTCCATAACAGAATTAATACCCTTGATGAGGTAATAAATATGCTCATTAAAGAAATTCCTGAACTTTCTGTTGCTGTAGTTCACGGTCAGATGGATCCCAATAAAATAGAAGATGTGATGCATACATTTATCCATCAAGGAACGAGTGTCCTTGTTTCAACCACCCTCATAGAGAATGGAATAGATATCCCTAACGTAAATACTATCATCATAGATAGAGCAGATAGGTATGGTGTCTCGCAGTTGTATCAATTGAGGGGAAGAGTAGGGCGAGGCGACAAAGAGGCATTTGCCTATCTCTTTTATCCATCGATGGCCCAGATGTCGGAAATTGCCATAAAAAGATTAAAAGTAATTAGTGAACATACCGAACTTGGTAGTGGATTCAAAATAGCGATGAAAGATATGGAAATTAGAGGTACAGGAAATCTTCTAGGGAGAGAACAAAGTGGACAGCTAGCTTCAGTTGGCCTCGATATGTACATGAGAATACTCGATGAAGCTGTTGCAGAGCTCACAAAAGAAGATAAAGTTATTGAAGATGAAGTCTTTCTGGAACTCGACTATAGTGGATTTATTCCAGACTCTTATATTAGTGACCCATCGGTTAAGTTCGAAATCTATAAAAAGATAGCATCAATAAAAACTGATGGAGAATTAGGCTCTTTAGGGGGGGAACTCCTTGACAGATTTGGTCCACCACCAGAAGTTGTAGCTAACCTTATGTATATAGCTGAATTAAAGATTCTTTGTAAACAATTGTCGATTGGACATTTAAAAGAGCGTAACGGAGTTGTCCATGTAACCTTTAGAAAAGTAAAAGATATTTCTATCAATAAGGTAATGGAATTAATTAGATTGAGAAATAAAAAAGTCTCAATTGACCCGAGAAGAATGAACGTCCTTATCCTTAAAACAGATGCTGTTTCCTTAAAAGATAAATCTGTATTTATCTTAGAAACATTGCAAAGATTACTTTAAAAGGAAAGAGCATGATGGAAATACAAAAGCGAGTAGATAAAAAAGAGAGTGATGGGAAAAGGGGAATAAAAAGCTTTGTCTTAAGAACAAACGCCCTTTCTCTTTACCAAAAAGAGGCTTTAGAATTATATAGTGAAACCTATGCCCTTGCTTATAAAGAAGAAGTAATAGAGACACAAAAGTTGTTTAAGAAAAATCAACCACTTATTATTGAAATAGGCTTTGGCATGGGAGATGCTACAAAAAGAATTGCATTAGAACAACACGATAAAAACTTTCTTGGAATTGAAGTCTTTTTAAACGGCTATTCTAAACTCCTCTCATTTATCGGGGAGAATAAGATAGATAATCTGAAAGTCATCCGATTTGATGCAGTAAGTGTATTATCTGATATGATTCTTGATGAGTCAGTAAGTGGCTTTCACATCTTTTTCCCCGACCCATGGCCAAAAAAAAGACAACAAAAAAGAAGATTAATTCAACCCGAGTTTGCCTCTCTATTAGCAAGGAAGCTAAAAGTTGGTGGCTATATATATTGTGTTACTGATTGGGTTGAGTATGCTCATCAAATGGTTGATGTGTTTGCTACTATACCAACACTTACTAACCCATTTAAAGGATTTTGTGAGCCAAGAAGCTGGCGCCCTACTACAAGTTTTGAGAAAAAAGGAATAGAAAAAGAGCATCAAATCAAAGAAATATGGGTAGAAAAAAGGAGTGGGTAAAGGAAAATCCTCTACCCACCACAATTACGTATTATTCTTCTTCTAGAGCGGCTTTAGCGGCCTTTATTACATCATCTGCAATTCGACCCGAGATTGCTTCATAATGGTCAAATTCTATCTCAAAAGAACCTGTTCCACTTGTCATACTCTTAAGATCTATAGAGTAGTTAAGCATTTCAGATTGAGGGACTTCGGCTTTTACCACTTGTATCCCACCACCTACATCATCCTGACCAAGGACACGTCCCCTTTTTCCACTCAAATCAGAAAGGATATCTCCTAAATATTGGTCGTTAATATAAACTTTTAATTTCATAAATGGTTCAAGTAATACTGGACCTGCCTTCTCAATTCCAGCCCGCATAGCCCCTTTTGCGGCAAGCCTAAAGGCCATTTCAGACGAGTCTACAGGGTGTTCTTTACCATCAACAATTGTGACTCCAATATCAACCAAAGGATAATGGGCTAAATACCCCTCTAACATTGCATCTTGTAACCCTTTTTCAATACCAGGCATGTATCCTTTAGAAACAGAGCCACCTTTAATAGCATTTGTAAAAGAGTAATATTCTCCACGGGCAAGAGGTTCAATTTCAATCAATACTTTACCATATTGTCCATGTCCACCCGATTGTTTTTTGTGGGCAAATTCTACAATACCAGATTTCTTTGTAATTGTTTCTCTATAGGCAATTCGGGGAAGTTTTGTATTAATTAATACTTTTTGCTTCTCTTTCACCCTGTCAAGAATCATATTAAGGTGAAGTTCACCCATACCACTCACAACAGACTCTTTTGTCTCTTCATCAAAACTAACTTTAAAGGTGAGATCTTCATCCATCACTTTATGGAGAGAGTCATTCATCTTATCTTCAGATTTTTTATCTCCTGCAGTAATGGCAAGGGAATAGATGGGGTGGGGGAATCGTAAGGGTAAGAA
>SABI01000017.1 GCA_009929055.1 Spirochaetia bacterium
ATAAATTTAATAAGAAATATGTTTTAATTCAAATTGTCGATATTTATGATAAAGTTATAAACACATATGAAAGTAATCAAGAAATCATTAGGCGTTATTTCTCCACCCTTTGTGAATATGCTCAAGGTTCTGGTTCAAGTGAATCAGTTACTCGTATCAAGCTCCTCCTTGAATCGATGAATCTTACCTCCTCTATGAGAGGGGTAGTAGTAGCTTCTCACAACGAGTTGAAAAGGGCTGTAGAGAGGGGTAAAGGGCACGATGGTATAGTCTGCTCCTCTTCTATGCAACTTCTTGATGGCCATATTGTTACAGGGAGTAATAGTGAGTTAATGCACGCCTCTAGTGCCCTCATCCTTAATGCGGTAAAACATTTAGCGGGTATTCCTAAAGAGATAGACTTGATAGCTAAATCAACTATTAAATCAATTAGACACTTAAAAAAAGATGTGTTAAATGGGAGAAGAACTTCACTAGATGTGGAAGAGACCCTTATTTGTTTAGCAATGAGTGCTGCAAATAACCCAAGTGCAAAAGCTGCCCTCGATAAACTTCCTCTACTAAAAAATTCAGAAGTACACCTTACCCACATCCCTTCTAGTGGAGATTTTAATGGGTTGAGAAAACTTATTCTTCATGTAACAAGCGACCCCGTATTCCCCTCAAAAAACCTCCATGATGAATAATAAGCGATTTCTCTTTACCCACCTCAGTAGTATCAGATACAATAGAGGTGACCCTAGGAGGCTTTATGAATACAATAATTTCGATCAGTAGACAATTTGGTAGTGGTGGTAGGGAGATCGGAAAAGGTCTCGCTGCTTTTTATAAGATCCCTTTTTACGACAGTGCTATTATTACTATGGCAGCAGAGAAAAGTGGAATGAATAAAGAAGTCTTAGAGAATCTTGATGAAAAGGCTAGTAGTCGCTTTTTATATACAATTCCCTCAGGTCTCCCTTCTTTAGGACAAATTGCCCCCTCAAGTCTCTATAGCATGCCCTTAAGTGATACTCTCTTTCTAACAGAGTATGAAATCATTCAAAAATTAGCAAAAGAAGGTCCTTGTGTAATAGTTGGACGCTGTAGTGATTACGTATTAAAAGATTTTCCAAATCATATTTCTCTATTCATTCATGCCAATGAAGACTTAAGGGCAACAAGAATTTCAAAGTATGAGGAAATTAGTGAAAAAGAGGCCCTTTCTCGTATCCAAAAATATGATAAAGAGAGGAGAAAATACCACGATTATTATGCTGCTAATACCTGGAGTAATGCTACTTTTTACGACCTCACCCTTAATAGTGGAGTTCTTGGCATCGAGGGTTCAATCAGCGTAGCAACGAGTTTCATTGATCTTTTCGAAAAAAAGTAACCTATCTATGCATTAAGAATATCTGATTCCTCTGTATCACATAAAGTATTCTCTATCTCTTCATTTTTCATCTTAGCTTTACACTCATACATTGCTTTATCTGCTTCTTTAATTAGCGTGATAATATCTGAAGTATGTTGCTTAATAAACAACCTTGTTCCAATAGCTACACTAAAAAGCTCAATGTGGGATGCCGAAGAGAGGGTGAAAACTTTTTTACAGGTGAGTTCTAATTGCTCACTAGTAATATTAGGAATTATAGCAACAAACTCATCTCCCCCAATTCGGTAAATTGTTGAAGATTCTGGTAGGTGAGATTGTAAGCCACGAGAGAACTCCCTAAGGATAGAGTCTCCAGCACTATGTCCGTAGAGGTCATTTATTTTTTTAAGATTGTTGATATCACACATAATAATCCCTAAAATATCTATATCAACTTCACCATGAATAACTGTATCAATGAAGTCATCAAAGCTTCTTCTGTTATTTACCCCAGTAAGACTATCGGTAAAAGCGAGTTCAAGAAGCATATTCTCCTTAACAGATAAACTCCTAACACTTGCTATCACACTTGCTGTCCTTACTAAAAGAATTACTCCACATATAGTCATCCCAATATGAAGAATGAGAGCACTATGAAGAGAAATATCGAGTATGAGGAGCACCTCTTCAGCTAAGACGGTAATAAATAAGACTGAAATAGCTGCTAAGAATGATTTTAAATCCCTGTTGCCTTTAAAATAATCAATTCCTAGGACAACTGTTACACTAACAATAAAGATAACGAGGGCTAGACCACTAAAAATAAGCATATCAGAATATTCAAAGAGCCCAGTAAATTGAGCAACTCCTCCTACAACAAACATACTTAAGAACACAAGGGAGAATAGATAAAAAGGGGCAGTTTTTTTTTCTATTATTGTGTAAGAAGTCCTTACATATTGAATAAGAACATAGGGGAGGATAAAGAGGGCTAGGATGCTAAAGTTCATAGGGAGTACTGGATTTCTTATAATAATGAATTTACTTGCAGTTTGGGAAAACACCCACATACCTAAAGCTATTTCTAGTAGGCCATAGTAGCGAAGAGATGCCCTTTCTGTTTTGTGGTCGTAAAAAAAAGAACCAAACAATGCTAAAGAGCCAACAAGCAAAAAGATAAACCCAAATAATAGTGCTGGCCATTCCCTTAAATGGCTAAGGATGAGATCTGTTTTCGTCCCTATCTGAGGGGCACAAATTCTCCCTGATACACTATTATTAGAGGTGAAATTATAGTTAAGAGTAATCTCCTTTCCCATTGAATCATCGGGCAAATAGGTAAAGTGAATTGCCTTTCCCCCCAAGATTGGGTGTTTCCAAAAAGTATTATCTCCATTAAAAGAATAGATAGAATTTCCATCAACAAGAATCTCTATAGAAGCCATACTTGTTGTTGTTGAAAAACATATATGGGAATGCTCGTAGGTAGAGGGGAGGTTTCTAGAAATAGATACAGTTTTTCCTTTCTTATCTTCTTTTATACTAAATGGGAGGGTGAGATCATTTGCTACCTCTTTTCCATCAATTTTTAAGGACCAACTTTGATCTAAGGTAGAGTAACTTGGTGAAGCGAGAGGCTCTATAGATAAAAAAGAGTCAATATAGAGGGCTACTAGAAGAGTTAAAAAGACAAGAAAAAAAAGGAGATACGTAATCCTTTTTAACCTTGATGTGGTAATTAGTCTATTTTTCGATTCCAAAGAAGTACCCCATATGTAAGGATTTTTGTTAGTACATCTTTAAGTAGAAAACTCATTTTATCATACCACAGCACTACATAAAATCAAGATGCAATAATAATAAAGGTAGAAGTTTGAGAAGAAAACAGCTTAAAAATGAGATATTAATCATATTTATGAAAAACAGAGAGAGCATCTAACAATTTTAAGAGAACTTAATAGTAAGAACTTCATTAGATATGTTCTTGAAAGTTATAGGTGATTATGGGCATAATTGGGCTATGACAGATAGTAGAATAATAGAAAAAGCAAAAGAAGTGTGGGAAATTGAATCTCAAGCGATTAAACAACTAATAGATAGAGTAGATTATGAATCATTTATTAAAGTGGTACATCTCCTTTCATCCCACAAAGGAAGAGTGATTACCTGTGGAGTAGGAACAAGTGGCGTTGCTGCTCGTAAAGGGGCTCATACCCTCTCTTGTGTCAATATTTCAACTCTCTTTTTAAATCCAGCTGATGCAGTCCATGGAGCCCTTGGTGTTGTTCAAAAAGGAGATATTGTCTTTCTTCTCTCAAAAGGAGGAGGATCAAAAGAGATTGTGCAGCTCATCTCTCCCTTAAAGGAAAAAGGAGCTACCATTATTGCAATTACTGAAAACCAAGAGTCTCAACTAGCGAAAGAGAGTGATATAATATTATCTGTCAAAGTTGAAAAAGAGGCTGATTCCTTTAATATGCTTGCAACAAGTAGCACCTTAGCAGTCATAGCAATGTTTGATGCCCTTAGTGTAAGTGTTATGGAACTTACTCACTATTCAAAAGAACAGTTTGCAGTTATCCACCCTAGTGGTGCTGTTGGACAACGACTTTTAAAAAAGGATGAACTTATATGAACATACATTTAGATAATGTAGATAAGACCCTCCCATTTCTAGAAAATGGGGTTTCTCAAATAGCCTACGTCGTAGAAGACTTAGAGGCAACAGTAGAGAAATACCACACATTGTTTGGGATAGGGGATTGGCACTTTTATACCTATGGCTCTCCTTTGTTATCAACAATGAAGCGTTATGGAAAGAATTGTGAGTATAAAATGAGGGTCGCACTCTCATACTTTGGACCTATGCGCATAGAATTAATACAACACCTTGAAGGGGATACCGTCTATACAGATTTTATAAAAAAACATGGCTTTGGTATTCAACACCTCGGTTTTCTAGTTAAAGATATGACTCTAGCCCTCCTTCAAGCAAAAGAAGCTGGATTGGTAGTAACAATGGAGGGGGGAGGACATGGTCCTGATGGGGATGGATACTTTGCCTATCTCGATACAGAAGACATCCTTGGAACCACTATTGAGTTAATAGAAAGACCAAAAAGAAGACAACCTCCAGAAAAAATATATCCAGCACAATAGCATTGCTAGAACTCTATTGATAATTCTCTCTATTTCCTATATTTATACATAAAGAATGTATTTATAAAGGGTGGTTTATACTTAAATATTCTATCTATTTATACATAAAACAAGTAAATATCTACTGATAAAATTACAAATTGATAAAAATTTGTAATATAAATAGTGAAAATAAAATTCGTTTATAATTGATGATTATTGCTCTAAAAGGCTATATTAGAGAATAATACTACAAAATGTTGATGTACTTGTTAATTTGTTATGTCAACATGTAAAGAAAGTGAGAGAAATCTATCAAATTTTATTTGACAACTGAGATAAACTGTCCTACCATATTATATGAACAGATAAGGTACGGAGGAAAATATGTATAATTATACACAATTAGTTGATAAAGTAGTTCAAGAGAACAGAACTGTATTAGATAAAGTTGATCAAAAAGAGTTAGAAGTTCTCATTGATGCAATTGGAAAAGCCAAAACTATCCAACTTTATGCGATGGGAAGAATGGCCTTGTCGATGAGAGGGTTTGCCATGAGACTTAAACATATGGGTTTCGATACCTATATAGTCTATGATACAACGACCCCTCGTATTGGTGAAGGAGATCTTCTTCTTGGTATCTGCGCAGTTACTAATGTTGAACTCAATGTTATTACTTGTGCTAAAGAGGCAGGAGCTCGAATTGGACTTCTTACTGCCCACCCAGAAAATGAGCATGGAAAGCTAGCCGATTTCACAGTCCGTGTTCCAGGGCAAATATTTGGGGGAGAAACAGAAGTTCCTTCAATTCAACCTATGGCCTCTTTATTGGAACAATCGATGTTCCTTTTTACCGATATTGTTACTATGATGTTAATCGAACGCTACAATATAAATGTAAAAGAGATGCATCACCGTCATACAAATTTAGAGGGTATCCCTCACAGTTTTGCGTAATAGGAGAGATTAGTAATGGGTGAAGTACAATTTAAGGATGGACAATTAGTCCAGGTAGCTCAAGTAGTAGAAGATATTGATAAAGCAATGAAACACTACTGGGAAGATTTTGGAATCGGGCCTTGGGAAATCTATGAATATGGCCCTGATACTGTTCAAGATTCATATTACAGGGGAAAACCTAACACACAGCGCTATGCACTAGCTGTTACATGGGTTGGTCCCATCCAATACGAATTAATGCAACCACTTGACGGGTATAGTATTTATAATGAATTTATAGATAAGCATGGATATGGACTACAGCATGTAAAGTTTTATTATAAAGATTGTCAAAAAGCTATTAAAGAGTATGAAGCAAAAGGGTATGCAGTAATTCAAAGTGGAAGAATTGGAGAAGATGAATTCTATTATCTTGAATCTGAAGACAAAGTGGGTACAATTCTGGAATTAGGGAATGCAGGTGAAATACCTCCTCCTCTCAGAGTCTATCCTGCAGTATAATGAATGGTGTTAATTACCACTTATGTGGTAGAGAAAATATTTTTTGGAGGTACATATGAAGAAGGTAGGAAAACTCTTACTTATTGGCTTAGTGTTGCTCATGGTTGCTCAAGGTGTATTCGCTGCTGGTGCTCAAGAAACAGCTGCTCCTGCAGATGGAAAATATACTATGGTAGCAATTCCAAAACTTCGTGCTGCATGGTTCAATGCTCTCGAGTCTGGAATGCTTGATGCTGCTAAAGAGTATGGTATTGATGCTTATATGCAAGCACCTGCTGCTGCTGATGAAGCACAACAAGTCAGACTTATTGAAGATGCAATCAACCAAGGTGTTGATTCAATTATGGTCGTTCCAAACGATGCAAATTCTGTTGTTCCAGCATTCCAACGTGCTCGTCAACAGGGAATCGTCATCATGACTCACGAATCTCCTAACCAAGAAGCTGGAGATTATAACGTAGAGATGATCGATAACGTTAAATTTGGCGAAACCATGATTAAAGAAATTGCAGCAAGAACCGATAATAAAGGTAAATATGTTGTTTTTGTTGGCTCTTTAACTGTTCCTGCACATAACATTTGGGCAGACGCAGCTATTGCTTACCAAAAAGCTAATTACCCACAAATGACTCTTGTTACCACAAAACAACCAGTTTCAGAAGACAGAAATGCTGCTCGTCAAAAAACTCTTGAACTCTTAAGCGTACACCCAGACCTCAAAGCTGTCTTAGCTTTTGGAAGCCAAGGTGCACCAGGAGCTGCTCAAGCATTACGTGAACGTAATTTAGTTGGAAAACTTGCTGTTATTGGTACAACAAGTCCAAAAGAAATTGCTCCATTCTTAAAAGATGGCTCTGCTAGTCTCTCAGTTCTTTGGAACCCAGGTGAAGCAGGATACGCAATGGTATGGTTATCAAAACTTATTCTTGATGGCAACCGCGATCAAATCAAACAAGGTTTAGATATTCCAACACTTGGAGTACCTGAAATTACCGGTATGAACATCTTATTTGATCGTCCTTTAATTGTTGATGCTGATAATGTAGATAATTACGATTTCTAAATTTTAGTTACACTATTTTTGAGCCGGACGGGATTCACCCGTTCGGCCTCTATATGGAGAAGTCAATGGATTTTATAAAGATACAGCATGCCAGTAAAAGGTTTGGAGGAGTTCACGCCCTTAAAGATGTTACCTTCAGTGTCAAAAAAGGGGAAATACATGGCCTCATTGGGGAGAATGGTTCAGGTAAATCGACACTTATTAAAATATTAGCAGGAGTCCTACCAGCTGATGAGGGAGAAATTACTATTGAGGGGAAGAAGATTACTTCATATGGCCCCTTAACAGGAATTCGCCATGGTATTAGTGTGATTTATCAGGATATTTCTCTCTTTCCCAATTTGAGTGTAATGGAAAACATCTTATTAGGGAGAGTACTTGAACAAAATAAGAAAGTGTTTAGGAAAAAACAATATGAAGCTAGGGTTGAAGAAATTTTAGAAGACCTTGGTGTTGATATCAAATTAGATGAATTAGTTGGAGAACTCCCTATTGCACAACAACAGCTTGTAGCTATAGCCCGTGCTCTAAACAATGAATCAAAACTTCTTATTTTAGATGAACCTACTACTGCCCTTACTCGGCAAGAGATTAACCAATTATTTAAATTGGTTAATAATCTAAAGAGTAAAGGAATTTCTGTAATTTTTATAAGCCATAAACTTGATGAAATTGAAGAGCTTTGTGAGACTGTCACAATTCTTCGTGATGGAGAACTCATTGCATCAAAACCAATGGCAGAGCTCACTATTGAGAAGATAGAGAACTACATGGTTGGGAAATCAATGATCCACGCAAAAGATGTAGTAGAGACTGAGTTTGAAGAAGTTGTTATGGAGGTAAAAGAGCTTACTAAACGAAATAACTTTGCAGATATATCATTTAAGCTCCATAAAGGAGAAATCCTTGGAATTATTGGCCTTCTTGGTTCTGGAAGGACTGAACTAGCCTCTGCCCTTTTTGGAGTAGCCCCTGCAGACTCAGGGTCTATTATCATGGATGGAGAAGCAACTCGAATCAATTCAGTAGAAGATGCTGTACAATATGGTATAGCCTATGTTCCAGAAGACCGCCTCACTCAAGGACTTGTTATGAATAAGTCTATTAATCTTAATATTGGAATTGCTACCCTCGATAATTCTACCTCTAAGGTAGGACTTGTTGATACAAAGAAATTAAGCGATTTATCAGATTATTGGATTAAAGAAATGGCGATTAAAACTGATTCAAAAGATAAGTTAGCAAAGATGCTCTCTGGAGGAAATCAACAGAAGATTGTCCTTTCTAAATGGCTCGCCATGGGACCAAAGGTCTTAATTCTAGATGGCCCTACCGTTGGAATAGACATTGGAGCGAAAGCAGGAATTTTTGTTACGATAAATAAAATGGCAAAAGAGAAGGGGATGGGTGTTATTTTAATTTCTGATGAAATAAGGGAAATAACCTCTCACTGCCATCGTGTGATAATTATGCGAAATGGGAGATTCTCAAAAGAATTGGTTGGCAATGAAATTGAAGATGCTGCAATTCAACGTGAACTCGATGAGCAAAAGCGCATTATTGCGCAAGAAATCACCTAAGGAGTATCTGGATGAAGAGCCGAATAAATTTACTAAAAAGCCGGGAGATGCTTTTGGGAATTACAATTCTATTACTCTTAGTGATGAATTCAATTTTAGCCCCAAGCTTTCTCACCTATACAAATATTGTCAACTTACTAAAATCCTTTACTGTATTAGGGATATTCTCTCTAGGGGTACTATTGGTAGTTATATCAGGAGGTGTTGATGTCTCCTTTACAGCAATAGCCCAAGTGACCCAATATGCTGTTGTCTATCTATTTATAAACTATATGAGTGGCAACATATTCTTAGCCTTTTTGTTTGCTATTATTTTAGGAGCCCTCATGGGTCTCTTTAATGGTTACCTTATTGACCGCTATAAAATGCCTGCAATTATCATCACAATCGCTACACAGAATCTATTTTATGGCCTTATGTATGTTATCACTAAAGGACAGCTCATCTACGTTATCCCTGACTATTTCTGGAAGATATCGAACACGATGTTGTTCAAACAAGTTTCAGCTAATGGCGCTGTATCTGGAATCAGTATGACAACTGTCATTTGGATATTTCTTTCAATACTTACGTTACTACTTCTTAGGTTTACTGTCTTAGGGCGGAGTATTTTCATGTTAGGGGGAAACCCAATAGCTGCTCAGAGAGTTGGCGTGAATAGTAAAAAAACAACACTCTTTGTCTATGGAACAATGGGAGCTATTGCAGGTATTGGAGGAATAGCCCATGTTTCGATAGTTAACTCTGTAATTCCAAACTCAATAGTTGGTCAAGAGCTCCAAGTTATAGCAGCTGTTATCCTTGGAGGGGCGAGTATCACTGGAGGGAAGGGCTCTGTAGTAGGAACGTTCCTTGGAGTGTTATTATTTGCAATACTGAGTAACTCACTCACCTTGCTCCAAATTTCCTCTTATTGGTATAGCGTATTTACCGGGCTGATTATCTTAATCAGTGTGTTATTAAATGCGTTGCAGGAAATTCAACAACAGAAACAGAAAATTCGTGTGCTCGTAGCACAAGCATAACAAGAGTTCATAGGAGATACATAATGGTTGGTATACCTCAATTAATAAAAAAAGCGAGAAAGCAAGAACAGTTCTCTTTGGTGATAACCTTAGTAATTGTCTTCTTTCTCCTGTGGGCTCTAAATGGTTCAAAATTTATTGCTATAAGAAACATCCGTTCGATGTCTTATCAGTTGCCTATTATTGGATTGCTTGCAATAGGTATGATGATAAGTGAACTCTCTGGTGGGATAAATCTCTCCATTATCGCAAATGCGAACCTTAATGGAGTTGTTATCTACCTAGTTCTTAATGCAATTACCGGTGGATCAATGGGAGATGCTAATGGATTGCAAGTGATTATTGCTATTGCAGCAGGATTTGCTGCTAGTACACTCATCGGGATATTCAATGGACTTCTCATAGCTAAATTAAATATTCCTGCAATACTTACCACCCTAGGGTCTATGACCCTTTTGCAAGGAATTAGCTTAGTTCTTACCAAAGGATATACAATTTCAGGATTCCCTGATTCCCTCATATTTATAGGAAATGGGAGTGTAGGTGGTTTTCCAATGCCTATTATTGTCTTTGGTATAGTTATAGTTATTACCCATTTCATCTTAAATAAATCTTCATTTGGGGTTCGCCTCTACATGACTGGAGCTAATAGAGTAGCGTGTAATTATTCTAATGTGAATACAACTAAAGTTATTGTGTGGGAATATATTTTATCAGCATGGTTTGCTTCTATTACTAGCCTCATTATGATAGGGCAGCTTAACTCAGTAAAAGCTAACTACGCAGAGTCATACCTATTGGTTGCTGTCTTAGCAAGCTTCTTAGGTGGTGTTGATCCTAATGGGGGATTTGGAAGACTCTCTGGGATGATCTTAGCTGCAGTTATATTACAGTTAATCTCTAGTGGTCTCAATCTCCTTAGACTTGATCCATTTATGATTACAGCAATGTGGGGAGCAATAATTATTTTCCTCCTAGTGGGAAAAGATATTCTTCCTAAAATAGAAAAAGTATTTCTCTCTCTAAAAAAGAGGTAAGGAATTTATAGGAAAATAATAGACAACTCATGTGAGGGGTCTAAAGAGGTGTGTTTTTTGTATGAAGGTAATGAAAAGTCAATCGATTTATGAACATTTAGAAAATCGAATCTATTCTGGAGAATTTAATGATTCTCTACGCCTTCCTTCTGAAAAAATACTTACCGAATATTATAATTGTTCTAGGCCAACTCTTCGTAAAGCATTAGAGGCCCTTGAAAAACAGTCTCTCATTACACGAAAGCAGGGCTCAGGTTCTTTTATAACAGAAAAAAGTTTCACCATAAGAAAAGAAGAGATTGCTTCTCATAAGAAAGCGGCACTATTTGGTATCATCTTCCCTAGCTTAGGGGCGAGCTATGTCTTTGATTCTATTTGTAATGAAGTGACAAGAATTCTAGCTCAAAAAGATTGCTCCCTCGTGTGGGGAGGAACAGTCCTTTCTCACTCAAATAATCTTTTTGAGGAAGTGAAGCATATATGTGCCAAATATATTGAATTAAACGTAGATGGAGTATTTTTTGCCCCTATTGAATATACTGATGAGAGAGACGAAGTGAATAATTATATTATAGATACCTTTGATCAATCTCACATCCCAGTTATCCTCATCGATTCCGATGTAACAGATTTCCCCTTTAGGAGTAATCATGATTTAGTGAGTATAGATCATACTCAAGCAAGTTATCTATTAACAAAGCATATGATAGATAGTGGTGCTAGAGATATTCACTTCCTCTCTCCCTATAAATCATCACGAACAATAAAAATACGACAGATGGGATACAGAGAAGCCCTTTTTGATTCAAATTTGCCCATACTACACGAATCAATCCACGAGGGAGACCCCACAGATATAGAATTTGTTACATCTATTATTAAAAAGAACCCCGATGCAATATTGTGCTCAAATGATGGTACTGCTATTAGCTTACTTAGTACATTAAGAAAATTAGGGGTAGAGGTACCACAAAAACTTATTGTGGCAGGTTTTGACAACCTAAGTTACCTCTCCCATATCATCACCCCATTAACAAGTATTACTCATCCAATTGGGATGATAAGCAATGAAGCTGTGAATATGATGTTAGATAGGGTGCAAAGTCCCTCTCTTCCCATAAAAACAGTCTCCTATGGAGGAACAGTAATTGCCCGTAAATCTACTCAATTGAATAAAGAGGATCTATGCTAGATAAAGAAAAAGTACATGTTGGAATAGATGTAGGAACTACTAATATTACAATTGTCTCTTGTGATATTTCTAAAAAAGAAGTTCCCATTACCAACTCACTTCCTAACAAAAAAATTGATACAAAAGAAAAATATTCTTATGCGCAAGATCCTCTTTATATAGAAGAAATGGTAAAACAATTACTTATTCTTGAGAAAAGAAGTATTGCTTCTATTACCGTAACTGGGCAAGTTCATGGAATCCTCTATGTTGATAAAGATGGAAAAGCTGTTTCTCCTTTGTATACATGGTTAGACCAGCGTGGGATGATAGAAATTGATGGCATCTCTTCTCAGCTTCTCTTAAAAGAGAGAACAGGGGCTCACCTCCCTAGTGGGTATGGCCTTCTTACCCATTATGCTAACAGGAGAATGGGGAAAGTTCCCCCCTCAGCTGTAGGGTTTTGTGGGATACTTGAATATATTACAGGAAGACTAATAGGCTCTCCTTTACAAAAATCAGACCCTAGTACCCTTGGAACCTATGGCTCTTACAATCCAATTAAAGGGACCTTTGATCAAAAAGTATTAGATGAAGTAATGGGTAGTGACAAAGCAACATTTCTAACCCCCTCATCCCCTTTTGAAATAGCAGGCTATACAACAAGTGGTATCCCTGTCACCTATCCTGTGGGTGACAATCAAGCTGGTTTTTTTGGGATGGTCTCCTCTTGGGAGTCTTCAGCCCTTATTAGTATTGGAACTAGTGGACAACTCTCATTATGTAGTACCTCCAAAGAGTCTCCCCCTACCATGGAGTTGCGCCCATTCTTTGGTACTCACTACCTGCACGTTGGGGCAACTCTTACTGCAGGGAAGGCATATGAAGTCTTGCACTCTTTCATAAAAAGTCTCTTTAAGGCATCTCACATAGACATCGATGATGGCACCATCTTCGATATCATGAAAGAATCTGCAAGAAACTTAGAAGATATTGATCCCCTTGTTGTAGATACGCGCCTTAGTGGGACAAGAAGAGAGCCAACTATGAGGGGCTCTATTACCAACATAGGGTTAAGTAACTTCACAATCGGAAACATGGTAAAGAGTACTGTTGATGGAATTATTGGAGAATTACAAAGTTTTAAAGAAGACTCTCCTCGCTCTTTTGAAAAAATAGAAAGAATCATAGCTACAGGGAGCTCAGTAAGAAAAAATTATCTATTTAAAGAAGCCCTACAAAGATCATTTGATCGAGATTCTATCATTGCTGAAGTTGATGACGGAGCAGGTTTTGGAGCAGCTTTGATTGGCACTGTTGCTACAAAAAGATGTACAATAGAAGAGACTAGTAAATATATACATACCCTATTAGGGACGTAATGGAGGATATAAAAATGAGAAAAGTGGGAATTTATTATGCGTTTTGGACTCATGAATGGGATGTTGATTTTGCTCCATTTATTAAGAAAGTAAAGAAATTAGGGTTCGATCAACTTGAACTAAACTGTGGAACCCTTGTTGATATGAGTAAAGAACAACAACAAGCATTAAAACAGATGGCCGATGATGAGGGCTTAATCCTCAGTTATGGAATTGGTCTCAAAAAAGAATACGATGTGTCGAGCCTAGATGAAAGTGTTCGCCAAAAAGGGCTCTCTTTTATGAAGAAGGCAATTGATGCAGTAGGACTCATGGGAGGCGGCATGATAGGTGGAACTATCCACGGATACTGGCCTGCAAGCATGCCCTCTGGACTAGACTCGAAACAACCTATATGGGATCAAAGTGTAAAAAGTCTTCAAGAGCTCGCCCCTTACGCTAAAGAAAGAAATGTATGGCTAAACGTTGAAGTCCTTAACAGGTTCGAGCAATTTATTGTTAACGACAGCGTTGAAGCTTTAAAGTTTATTAAAGAAGTAAACCACCCTCATTGTAATATTCTCTTAGATACCTTCCATATGAATATTGAAGAAGATTCATTTGGAGACGCCATTAGAAGAATAGGACCCTACTTAAAAGCATTCCATTTAGGGGAAACTAATAGAAAACTTCCAGGAACTGGAAGAATGCCTTGGAAAGAGATAAAACAAGCGCTTGATGATATTAACTTTGATGGACCTATGGTAATGGAGCCTTTCATCATGAAAGGGGGACAAGTAGGAAGAGATATCGGAGTATGGAGAGACATAGTAGAAGATCCTGATCTAGATGCCTTAGCTGCTGCTTCTGCTACCTTTGTAAGAGAAAACTTGTTTTAAGTAACTAAAAAGCAATACATCATATTATTTAGGTTAACAGAAAGGGGGGGAGGTTCTCCCCTCTTTGTTAGACTCCCATCCAAACGAAGACATCAAAAGAATCATCCATTGTATAAACATTTCCTGTTCTTTTAACAAGACAAAATTGGCGTATTTATTCACTTCCTTTCATCATAGGACTCTCTTTTAACTTCGTTGCTAAAAAGAGGGCAATAATTGCTATTATGAAGAAAAATATCATAAAAGAATTAAGATAGATATTTTGTCTATAACTCATTCCTGCAACAAACAAGAGACCAGTAATTTGACCTGAAAGTAATAAAAGACCTTGACTCGTTGACTCAGATGCTGGAGCACTTACTTCAGCTGCATACTGAAACCCAATAGGACCAGCACTCATTACAAAGAACCCTAATAAGAAAGAGGAGATAATAGCAACTATATATGCGTGGCCAGGAAATAAGTAACTGCTAAAAGTGAGACCAAAGAGGGAAGGAACCATTCCTCCAATACAGAGAACGAGAAAGAACTTCCTTTTCATATATTTATCACTTAGGAGAGGAATAATTACTGCTCCAATTACTCCACCAACGAGCATGAATACCCCAATTAATCCATCTGAGTCGAGTACTCCTAAATTTCCTGTTATAGCGTCCACCATACTACTTACTGCATTAAATACACCGAGGCCAATAAAGAAGAGAATTAAAGCTATTTTCATATCTTTAAGACTAAGAATATGTTTAATTCCCTTAAAGAAAGGGGTAGGGATATACTCTTTATCATCAACTGGATGAATGGGTCTTTCTCTAATGAAGATAATTGCAATAATTGCAGAGACAGCAGTCATGATTCCATAGATAAATAATATTTTGTCGATTCCTTGTCCATAATTGGGGTCACCTACTTTAGTTACTACAAACATAGGAGTTACAGCCATCACAATGATAATACCAAGGTACTGAGCTAAAGAGGCTAATCCTGCGGCTAAGCCCCTCTCTTTTAAGGGAAACCACCTTACCGTAACAGCGGTTACTCCATTAATAATGAATGGTTGGCTTACTGCGAGTATTAATTGAGCCCCTACTACAACTGCAAAATTGTGTGCATAGATTCCCTTGATAAGACCTGCTGTTCCTGCAAGAACTGCACCAATAGTAATACCAATTCTAATTCCGTAGGTATCTATCACATAACTCGCTGGAATACAGAAGACAAGAAAGAGAAGCATATAACTCATTGAGAGAAAATCTACGTTAATGAGGCTTAATGGATTAAATTGGCCACTATAATAGACACTGGCTGCTCGAGCAATGGGAGCATGGGTGAGCCATTGAATCTCTACTGCAATAGTGATGAGCATGAAAGAAGCAAGAACAACATATCGGTATGGTGAAGGTTTTATAAGTGTCTTCATAGATAAGCTCCTAAGAGAAAGAGATTTTTTATAGTAAAGCAATACCCATAAAACATGCAATAAGGAAATCATTGAGGTAAAAAAGAGATAAGTATTGCTTGCATACTCTCTATACTATCAATTAAGATAACTAAAACTCTTAATTTCATAAGAAGGAATAACTACTCTTGAACTCTCTAATAGCAGCACTACCCATAATTAGCCTCATCCTTTTAGGGTACATATTAAAAAAATTTAATTTCTTTAAAGAGCAGACAGTAAAAGAGATAAAGAATTTTGTCTCTAACATTACCCTCCCTGCTTTATTAGTGAATGCCTTCCTTGCCCTAGAGATTGAATCAAGGTACTTAATAATGATTCCAGTTGTTACCATTTTGTGTTTTGTGATGGTGTTTATTGGAAATCTTGTCAAAAGGATTGGGCGAATAGAGACCCCCTACTTTCCCCTCCTTATGGCAGGGTTTGAAATGGGGATGTTTGGATATGCCATATTTTTCTCTTTCTATGGACAAGAAAATTTTCCTAAAATAGCCTTTTTATCACTTGGACAGTCAATCTTTATTTTTACCTATGTTATTTCTAAGATGAAGAGTATTCAAAATGGGAAAGATAGCATTATCGAGGTGATAAAGAGATTTGTCTCTTCTCCTATTGTTATCTCAATTATTACAGGGGTTGTCCTTGGTAGTTTTAAAGGTGTGGTAACTGTCACCCCTTTTCTCAAATCGATTCATTCCTTTATCATTCTTCTTGGCTCTATTACTGTCCCTCTTATTAGTATTACCATTGGCTATGGATTAAAGATCTCTAAAAAGGGGTTAAAGCTCTCAATTATTACCATACTCGTAAGAAAGAGCGTTCTTCTCGTATTTGCCCTCCTTATTAATCACTACATCATCGATTCCCTTCTTCATATGCCATATATTTATCAAATATCTTTCCTCTTTATCATGATAGCACCCCCCCCATTCTTATATAGTGCGTTCTGTGATCAAAACGACAGAGAAAATGTTGCTTACATCGACCAAACAGTTTCCCTCGATTGTATCGTCTCAATCATCTCCTCAATGATTATCGTATTAGTGGTGTGATGAAGATATTCAACTAAAGAAGAAGTCAAACAAACCTAATGTGATGAATCAATTAATAGCTTGACTTGAGTTTAATTATAACTCAAAATGCATAGTATAAGTATGCAAATATTATGAATTACAAACTAAAGGAGAATATGGCTACTTTATATTCAGTATTACAGGACGGATTACTCGTAGACAGAGCATATCTTCAAAAGCGAGGTATAAATCGAACAGCTGTCGATTATTACATACGTTCTGGTAAACTCATTGTCGTAGCTCATGGTGTATATAGAAAACCTGGCCCCTCTCTAACATGGCAACATGTTGTATATTCACTTAATCAAATGGGATATAAGCTCCATGTAGGACAACGCTTCTCTTTAGGGTATTATGGCTTTGAACACTATGTAAAACTTGGGAAGCAAGAAATTACAATATATTGTTCTTCTAGATTGCCCCAATGGATTAACATAATTGATATCAACTTTCATTTTATCGTATTGACCCACAATCCCTTTAAAGATACAGATATTGGTATTGTTGATATTCCTTTTGGCCACTTTGATTGGACCATCAAATATTCTTCTCCTGAGAGAGCTTTTCTAGAATTGATGAGTTCCATGCACACAAGCGAAGACATATTGCATGCTAAAATAATGATGGAAGGAGCAATGAATTTACGACCAGATCTACTTCAGAATGTGTTAGCCGATTGTAAAAGTATCAAAGCAAAAAGACTCTTTATGTGGTTAAGTAAAAGTGTAGGCCATCCTTGGTATAGAAGAATAGATGCCTCACGCATAGATTTTGGAAGTGGTAAACGCCAGATAGTTACTGACGGTGTTTTTGATCCAGAATTTAATATTACGGTACCCAAGGAGCCTTTCAATGGAGATTCAACATCCATATTTTAAGATGTTAAAAAGATATCTCAAAGAATCTTCTATATCTCATCCACACTCATCAATATCTCTTTAATAGCAACACTCGTTGAGTAGATTCCCTTAGCGCTACATACCTCTTGGCAGTATGCTGGGCAATTAATACAAGAGAGGGAGGAGATAGATTCTCCCTTGAGAGTCTTCTTTGCTCCAGTTATATTCCCACACTCTAATTTTCTCATGATTGAGGGTATATCATAAGAAGAGGGGCACGCATGACGGCAGGGGCTGGTTAGGCACCACTGACACTTACTCGCTTTGTCATGGAGAATAATAGCCTTTTTATTATCTATTGCATTGAGGGTCGGGAGAATTCGCTCTCCTTCTCCTATTCTTACCTCTTCTACTTTAGAGCCAACAACTCTCACCATATCTATGGAATAATTTCTAAGTCTATATTCTTTCATCTTATTCTTTCTTAGAATAATGTTTGCAGCACTAATGCCACTAATAGTTACAGCTAGGCTTCCTGTGCCCATTACAGTAGCTTCCCCGCAATGATAGAGGTTTTTCCAATCCCCTTGTGCTTTTTGTCTTTTTAATAGCTCTTGCCCCATAGCTTGTTTAGGACCCGCAACATATCCCCTCTCTTTTAAGGTAAACCTTTCTATAGTGAGGGGAGTTGCAACTTTTATAGAGCGAATATGGGTTGAAAATAAGGGGAAGAGAGAGTCTAGTAGCGAAACAAAACGCTCTTTAAGGAAATCTTTTTCTAATTTGTAGTTAAGGGACTCTTTTTTATTAGGCCATAATCGGTATGTTGGCCCAATCAACATTACCACATGTTCATCACTATTACATAGTGAAGGGTCTGCAAGGGAGGGAATATAGAGAGTGATTTCATCTTCAGTAAGTGCTTCCCCTCTTGGAGCATACATTTGAACAGGAAGGAGGCCATCAGGAAGAGCTTCTTTATCAACTACGGCATAGCAAACGACACTAGGGTAGGTCATATTAAGGTTTTTAATATATTTAATTCTAGAAGGTTTTTGATGAGTAGGTGGGATAAGAGAAGTATGTAGCTGTAAGAGAGTCCCTCCATAGACGACATATTGTGCGTTAATTACAAAAGATTCATCTCCTTTTTTAACTGTTGCCCCTACAACTTTTTGTTTTTCAAATAGTAGAGAGGTAGCTTTTGTGTTGTAGTGTATTGTTCCTCCATACTTCTCAAAAGCTTTTTCTAATTTGCCTGGAAGTTGAAAAGAGCCTCCAGGAGTATAGTAGGCTCCCCCCTCGTGGTTTTCCATAAACATCGTAATAGCTAAAATAGCAGGAGTCTCATCAAGGGTGGTGTAGCAGTAGGTGCTAGTAAGCTTGCTAAAGAACCTGATTACCTCAACTGAAGAGACAAATTTTCTTAACAAATCTCCTGCACTCTTATATAAGAGGGGAATAATTTTTATATTCTTTACTGGGTCTTTTAACCCACTAAGAAACATCTCCCCTTTTCTCATTTCAGTAGGAGCCATGTAGGTCGTATCTTTAGCAATCACATTTCTATAAAGATCTTCTATGTAAGAGTAGAACTTTCTAATTCCTATCATGTCATGAGGGAATAAAACTTCAAGTTGATGAAAATAATCTTCAATATTTTGGTGAAACAAAATTGGGGTATTTTCATAATAAAGACGATACATGTAGGGGTGCTTGATTACATCAATTTCCTCTTCTAATTCATTCATGACAAAATAGTGAGGATTAAATCCTTTTTTCCCAAAGCCAAAGAACATACTAGTGCCAATGTCGAGTGTTCTCCCCTTTGCCCGAAAAGACCCACACGAACCTCCTGGAGATGGGTTAGACTCAACTAAGATAACGCTACACCCTCTCTTTGCTAACAAAGAACCACAGGTGAGAGAAGAGAGTCCACTACCAATAACTAATACATCACAGTTAATCGCTTTCATTTCCCTTTACCTTTAGCTCTTCCCTCATTTTTCTGTATGCAATAATAGGTGAGTCTCCTTTAAGGAGCTTTTCTTTTCCCCTCAAAGAAGAGGCTTTCGGCTTTTGAGTAATAACGACTCTCTTATCTTGTCGCTCAATCTTTCTATTTGCGAATTTTCCACTAAAAGCTATAAGAGAATTAATAACACCAACAGGGCTAAGGTGACAATAGAATCTGATATAAAGAATTGTGTTCTCTTCATCTACTGGGGCAAAGTAGATGAGAACCTTTATCTCCTCACTTATATGGTTCATCCAGATATTTGGTAATGTAAATAAGAGATACGTTGATCCAATCTCACACTCCTCTCCCTTTCTTGGTAGTTGCCCATTATCTACTTCATTATTGGCACTAGTTTGAATCGTATTTCCATTAATGATTAATTTTGGTCCATGCACTACTGTCTTATTTCCTTTTCCTATGGTGTTGTAGTGAACAAAGGGGAGGTGGACAACATCTAGT
>SABI01000226.1 GCA_009929055.1 Spirochaetia bacterium
TAAAGATAGAGTTCTCCTTCAGTTCTAAGGACTTTCTGCCCCTTTTCCATGATGGAAGTGAATTCTATCAGTGAATCATACGCCCCTTTTGAGTAGGCGTTAAATGTGCTTGTTTTTTCACCAAAACGATCTTTTGAGATTATTACTCCACTACTAAAACTTGTTTTATAAGTTTCTAGTTCATCCATTTTTTCAACAATTTGGGTAGCAGTAATTGCACTCAAGAGAGAGAGAGAAAGGGTAAGTATGAGTATCATAACTATAAATTTTTTCATTATCTGTTCCTTTTATACATAACGAAGAGCTTCAACAACTTCAATACGGGAGGCTTTTCTTGATGGAATAAATGTTGCAATAGCGGTAATAGCGAGTGAATACAAGAAGACTACAATAGCAACTAATATATTAAATGTGGGGTATAACATTGAAGAGACCTCCATATCGACTCCACTAAGGACATCTTCAAAATTGAGTCCTACTTTAGAGAGATAGAGGACAATAATTGATCCTAATAAAACCCCTAAAAATGAGGCGATTGTTGAGATGATGAGACCCTCAGTAAAGAAGAGCTTAATCAGCCCCTTCCCCCTCATACCGAGAGCTGAAAGAGTTCCTATTTCTCTCATTCGTTCATAAATTACCATCATTGTGGTATTAATAATAACAGTCGAACCAAGGAAAAGGAAAATTGCTCCAATAAAATAATAGGCAATTTCAGCAATCTTGATCAAAGAAAACAGGTCTGATATTTCATTAAAAGCAGCAGAATCTACTATTGTATTACCTCTTTGTTCTACTTTTTCCCCAATTGTTGCAGCAAGTTGTTTTAAGTTTCCTTCAGCCCTAATAAGTATCTCATGAGCTTCATTCTCATTCATCTTCAAAAAATATCGAGCTGTGTCAATATCTACCCAATAAAACTGGGTGTTTAGTGAAGCAACTGGGAAGGCTGCGAGTCCTACAACTTCTAAAGTAATAGCATTCGTTCCTCGAGCCGCTGTTGTGCTCATCACTGTGATAGAGTCTCCAATCGTGACCCCTAAGTCTTTTGCGAGGACTGCTCCTAAGAGCATTTCTCTTGCTCCTTTAGAGGGAAGTTTTCCTTGTTTAAGAATTGCTTCTAAATCTTGGAAATTAGCCTCTTTTTCAAAGTCTGCTCCAATACCAACGGAAGGTTGCATTCCTCCGTTGATATAAAATGATGAAGGGATTGTGATTCTTGGTACATAGGTTTCAACTTCTTCTACTTCACTTAATACAGAGGCAATCTCTTTTTCATTCACCGTTAAGTGAATTGGATTGTACCGTTCAAATTCCCCAAAGGAGGCGTTTCTCACTCTCACATCCCCTGTGTAGTAGGTGGTAAGATTTTTTTCCATATCAGCAGTCATTCCCCCTAGGAATGCGAATAAAAGGAGGATAGACATACTTGAGACCATAATCGCAACACCAGAGAGGATTGATCTTCTTAAATTCCTGTTAACGTTGCGTTTTGCTACTTGAAATATATTCATACTCATAGCTTTCTTTTTCTCCTTTATTGATGGTGAAGCGCACTAGGGATATCCATCTTTAGTGCTCGTCGAGTGGGAAGATAGGCTACAATCATCGAGAGGAATAGGCCACTAAAGAGGGTGGTTAAGATAGTTTTTACACTCCAGACCCCTCTCATAACACTCGTGATGCGATACCCAATATCCATATCTCTTAGGATAAATCCAAGATTAATCCCATATTTAACAAGGAAGTAGTTAGCAATTGAGCCAAAAAGGATTCCAATAATCGCACCAAGGAGTCCGATTCCTCCTGCTTCAACGATAAACAGCAGTTGAATCGACCTATCTTTCATTCCAAGAGCTCTCATCATCCCAAGTTCTCTAATTCGCTCATACATTGCCATGAGCATCGTGTTAGAGATCCCAACAGCTGCAATAATAAAGACTAAGAAGAGAATCATTCCACTTGCTCCCCGTTTTGTTTCAGCTATGGCTACATAGTCTCGGGCAAGTTCTTTCCAATCCATAATAGTATAGGGGGTAGATTCAATCTTAAGAATCTCTCTTATGTGAGCGACTTCTTTCTCTACATCGCTTGAGTCTTTCAATAAAATATTTATTTCTGTAGCAGAATTTCCCATTGCTAGATAGTCACTAGCTGTATCAATTGGCATCATTATGAGGGTTCTGTTTACATTCGGGTTAGGGCAATTAATAATTCCAACAATCTCTAAGTCCATTGCTTCATAAAAACCTCCATTCCCTCGAGTAACTAAGGTAATGTACGAGCCTACTTTAGCTCCAATATCTTCAGCAAACCAAGAGCCAATATTAATTTCATTAGCCCCTGAAGAAACAAATCTTCCTTCAATAAGGGTGTTTTCAAATCTAAAGACGAGGTTGTCCCTTTCTGGGTCTATAGCTTGTACAACGACACTCATATTCCCTTCTTCTTTGAAATCAATATTGTTGAGAATCATGTCTGCACTAAAGGTCGTCCTTTTTGTGGCAACAATTCCATTTGACTCAAGAGTTTCTATAATTGAGTCGGGATTACTTATTGACAAGTCAAGTGGCCTCATCATCCTTTCATTCCAATACTCTTCGTGCATGATTCGAGCGCTACTAGTTTCATACCATTTCAAATTTCTTACTGACTCATATTCAGCTCCCATTAAGAGTGAATCAACAAGGATGAACATCATCAGCCCGAGTGCTATTGCACTACTGGTGATGATAGTCCTTCTTTTGTATCGAGTAAGATTTTTTAAGGCGAGAGTAATAATAAATTTCACTTATCCCTCCTTTCATCACTTATGATAAGCCCATCATGAAGAGAGACAAGACGATTAGCATAGTCCATAACCATAGGATCGTGAGTAGAGAAAAGGAATGTAGTATTATATTTCTTGTTCATCTCTTTCATCAACTTTAAGATACCTTCTCCTGTCTTTGAGTCTAGGTTTGCGGTAGGTTCATCAGCTAAGACAATAGAAGGTCCTTTTACTAATGCACGAGCTATAGCAATTCGTTGTTGCTGTCCACCACTTAGTTTATCTGGGCGACGGTTTTCCATCCCCTCAAGACCCACTTCTTTTAATATCTTCATTGTTCTTTCGTGAATTTCTTTATCATCAAGACCCATAATTGATAAAACAAAGGAGACATTTTCGTAGGCACTCAATACAGGAATAAGGTTGTAGGTTTGAAAGATGAACCCAAGATTGTTTCTTCTAAATTCAGTTTTTTCATTCTTATTCATTTTTGATACTGGAATATTATTAATAACAATATCTCCTCCATCGAGGGCATCAATACACCCAATAAGGTTAAGAAGGGTAGTTTTTCCAGAACCAGAAGGACCTGCTATAGAGAGAAACTCTCCATTATCGATAGAAAGAGAGACTCCTCTTAAAGCTTTCACAACCGATTCCCCGGTTTTATAATTTCTTTCAACGTTTTGTATCTGAATCATCTCTATTCTCCTTTGTTTTAAGACCTTCAATATTTTGTAAGGCAACACTTGAAAGTGCTGTCCCTAGATTAAACGAATCTATCATAGAAGAAGGCATCAACATCATCGAATTGTTTTGTCGAATTCCTTCATATATCATATTCATTGCCCTCAATTGCATTGCATGGGGGTGTTCATCATATTTTGTGGCTGCTTGGGTGAATTTTTCGGCAATTGAGACTTCTGCTTCAGCGAGGATTACCCTTGATTGTTTTTCTCTCTCTGCTTGAGCTCTTTTACTCATCACATTCTCTAAATCTTTTGGTATGATGATGTCAGTAATTTCGATACTGAGGATAGTTACTCCCCAAGGGGTTGTTTTCGCATCTAAGGCCATTTGAATTTCTTTACCAAGCTCTTCCCTGTCACTTAAAAGGTGAGAGAGTTCGTGTTTCCCTATTGCATCTCTTAGGGCTGTTTGGGCACTAAGGATTACCGCTTCAACATAGTTCTCTACCTCTAAGACTACACTTTTTGCATCCCATATCATCCA
>SABI01000227.1 GCA_009929055.1 Spirochaetia bacterium
AAAACTCAATTCCCATTGCGGGTATGCACCTACCCCACTTACGTAGTTATCGGTTTGTGGTCACATGCTACTCTGTAGCGGGCTCAGTAAGTTAGTCCCTGATTTTATGAACCGATTATTCCACATTGTTCTTTATAGCCCTAGTCACAGAGCTTCTTTGTACTTCGGAAGTTTATGATTTCCTCTAGTGCTTTTCTATATACATAAACGACTCGCACTCGTTTTAACAAGGTACGTGTGCGTGCAGGGACGTACCGTAAGTAGCTTAAGGTCTTACCTTAGACTAAATGAAAAAATTTCTAATTTAATAAAAATCCATAGTACCAACTAATTACATCTGGAATAGTCCATCAGTTAGGAATCGAACCTAGGCGGGTAACCACCAGATTTTTATAAGTAGTTTAGAGTCATGCTTAGGACTTGTAGCCATATTGTCGTCGTCATCTACATTATAAATGTGAATAATTTAAAGTCTTACTCACAGGAATATTTTTAATAAAAACATTACATGAATTGTTCTTATTTGTGATATAGCTTATTTTAAATGGTAACAATTAACCCTGTATCAGGAAAATGTGTTATCTTACTCGTACTATATCTGATAGAGATTCTAACTCTAAACGCTCGTTCAGGCATCTTCTACTAGTACTAACGAGTCTCACTCTGCTAGTAGAATCAAGTGAGGGGTTTAGATTTTAGTTGTTCCATATATACTACAAAATATCTCATCTTTTATTTTAAAATTCGTGATAATTCTGTATTTTATAATTTTGATAGCTCAGCTACTAGCTCTTCAAGAGATTTAGATTTATCTGCTTCTCCTTTTTTCTCTGCGATTAGTTTTTGTAAGTACTCTTTTCTATCAGAGTTTGCTTTTGCAGCTGATTTTGCAGCAGCGTCTTCTTGTTTTTGGATAATGATGATTTTTAAGAGTTCAAAGATTTGTTTATCAGTTGAGCTAACAGTAACTACTGGTGTAGTTAAGAAATCTAAAGCAGATTCAGGCTTAACTTTAGCGGCGTATTCTTTTGCTAAGTCAATTAGATTGGCTTTTCCGATTGTTGAAGTTAGAGGTAATTCAATTAATTGCTCAAGTGAAAGATTTCCAGATGTTGTTTGAACTCTTAGCTTATTTTGTAAGGCTGTTAGTATTAATTTTTGCATTGATGCTCCTAGAATAGAATTTTGTAAGGTTTGTCATCCACTTTTACGTGAAGGTCTTTTCTGATTGTTGAGCTGAATCCTAATCCTGATAATTGAGAATCTTCGTAAGGTACTTTCATTAGTGATGAAAGAGTTTCGAATACTTTTCTATGAGGAATTAGGTCAGTTTTTAGGAATTCATTGTAAAATCCTCTTACGTCGTCAGGGTTTTTACAGTCTGCTAACATAAAGAATACGTGTTTGTTTCCTATTTTGTTGTCATCCCAATAGTTAGGGCTGTACATAATTGTTGTAACAGGTTTGTAAGTCAGAGTCGAGATATCCCAGATTTGTCTTTGAGAGTTTGCTTCTTTTAGCTTATGGTCAAAAGTAGCTTTTCCGTTTTTGATTGTCACTTTTAAGATTGATACATTAGTTCTAACAGAAGAATTGTATTCGTAGTCGAAAATTTCGCCGTTGAATTCAAATTGAGCTTTGAAACCGTCTTTGTTAGTCCCTGAAAAATTGTTAACGTAGAATTCGTAAGTTCCGTCCGTAGGTTTGTCAGCCCAAGTGATGTTTTCTACTGCTACTTTTGAGCCTGGTCTTTGAATGTCAACGTCAAGTACTCCTCCGCTTGATTGTTTGTTTCCGAAGTAAATATGCCCATTTGGGGCATTACAGTGAAGGTCAAGGTCATTGCTTTGGTCGTTGAAAGCTTCGTTCCATTGAAGCGAGCATCTCATTACTCCGGTAACAGAACCTCCAGCTTTTGCAACATTTTCTTTGATTGAGTCGGTTACTTCACCAGCATAAGACCAAGAGAAGTTATTGCCCCATTTAAGCATATTTGGAGCAGAATGGTTTACAGGCGCTACTAATGATACGAAGTTTGATTGATGACGATTTTCTACAAGAGCTTCTACAACTGCTGCAGATGGAAGAACTTTTGCGATGAAATCATCGATTGAGATTTCGTTAGACTTAGTTGGGACTTTAGAGGCAACAGCTGTCCCAAGTAAGTCGGCTACACCTTTCATCACTTTTTGAGCAGATGGGTTAGCCCAGATAACGTTGTTTATACTAACGTCTTCAAGCTTTGCGTGTCTTCTTGGAAGAGAGTCTTCTAGTCCTTGTTCTTGGATTGTTGCTAAAGCTGCTTTTTTCATTCCTTCAGTTACTACGGCAGTTGTTCTTTTGTAGTTTTCAGGGGCTACAACTTTTTCGTAAGAGCTAACAGCAGCTTCAAGGTCAGTTCCGCTAGCGATGTCTATAATAAGAGTACCGATAGCTGAATTTCTGATTCTTGAAGGATAGTTGCTGTAGTTAGCCCAGATAAAGTTAGCTTTGTTGTTTGAAGCTTCGTAAGCTATTTTAGCTTCTTTGAATTTCTTAACTGTAGGCAAGAATTCAGAGCCTCTGTAGATTGAATCACAAAGGTCGATAACTGTGTCAAGGTCTGAGATTGAGAATTCATCTAAAGCTCTTTTAAATAGAGAAGCTGTTGTTGAAGCATCTCCAGCTATAGTTGGACCGTTAGCGATGTTGAAAGCAGAGATGTCTGCGTAGAAGTGATTCCACGTGATGTCACCAGCTGCGTTTGGCTCGATGTTGTATTCTTTTCCAGCTAAGTACTCGCTAGTTACGAAGATGCCAGAGATTGCTGCAGAAGTTACTAAGGCGTGAAGATTCTTAGCTACAGTAGCGTAAGGCTCTTCTACACCAGTAACGTTCCAGATTGAGTCTAGTGAGCCATCAGGGTTGATTGCTGCGATGTTACCAATTCTGTTCATGAAACTTTTGCAAGTATTACATTCGTGAGCTCTTCTTTCTCTGAATACTTGGTTGTCAGCAGCAGGGATTGAGTTTTGGTAAACTTCCCAGATTGTTTCTTTTGGGACGTTTACTACGAATACTTTTGAGCCTAGTGATTGGAATTTTTTATTAACGGCATGTGAGAATTTTTTGAATTTTGGCATTATTATCCTTTTGAATTTAAATTGGTCTCTAATCGTGGAATTGAACCACGGACACGCTCTCATGATTTAATGAGCTGCTCTACCGGACTGAGCTAATTAGCGATAAAAAGAGCAATGAGTATTGCTCTTTTGGGTTAACAAGTTTGGAACTTTTGTCTTAAAGTATTTAGCATATTTTGGTTTTCTAGATTGGCTTTTAGCTTTTCTACTAACGGTGCGTACTTCTCTGCTGCTTTTTTAAGAGCTTCGATGTGTTTATCTAGGTCTTTAGCATCGTTTAGATATACGGCTTTAATGTCAAATCCTTTAGTTGCGTAGCAAGCTGATATTACTGATGAAGGTACTGATGTGCTTGTGTGAGCATTGTTGATTGTCACACCAGCTATTGTATGTTTAGTAGTATCTCTTGAGTACATTTTAGCGTCGAAGAGTTTCTTTAAGTCGGCTTTGTTGGCGTTTAAGAATTCGATTCCTTTTTCTAATATTGCAGGGTAATCTTTCTCTGTTACTTTTGAGAATAGAGTTAGAAGTTTTGATACTAATTCACCACAAGGCGAAGTTATATCGATTGAGTTTGCTCCTCTTAGCATAAGTGTTAGTTGAGGAAGTTTAAGTTTTTTACATTCTGCTCAGAGTCTCCAAACCATTTCGAAGCAATATCAGAACACTTGATGGAGTAAAACTTTGCATCAATCTCATTTGCGATTGCCTGCGCAATCATAGTTTTTCCTGTTCCTGGAACTCCATAGAGAAGAATACCTCCTCCTTTATTCTTCTTGAATTTCGAATAGATTTCTGGATGTTTCATTGGTTCAACAATCAATCTTTTGATCTCATCCTTTGCTTGATCGAGACCTGCAACATCACTCAACATAATCC
>SABI01000228.1 GCA_009929055.1 Spirochaetia bacterium
TTACAAGACTAAGTAAAGAAGTAGGGACTATTATGATTGATAATACCCTAATAACAAGTTTAACTGACGGAGGAAACCCTGTTCGATTTTGGGCTCTACAGCTCTTTAAAGGAAACCTTATAGCCATCTTAATCATTCCTTTGTTTATTATTATGCTGATTATTTCATATCGTCGTTATAAAAAAGAGAGTGTAATGTGAAAAATAAGTGTTAATTCCCCCTCTTTCTTGATAATACCAATTTCTTTTATTACATTATGAATTATAGAACATATCTATTTGATTATACTCAGAAGGAGAATATATGAACCAAGAACAATTAAAAAGAATGAAATCAGGCAAAGGGTTTATTGCTGCACTTGATCAAAGTGGTGGTAGCACCCCTAAAGCATTAATGCAATATGGTGTAGCAGAAGATTCCTACTCTAATGATGAAGAAATGTTTGACCGTGTGCATGAAATGCGCACAAGAATAATTACAAGCCCCTCTTTTTCAAGTGATTATGTATTAGCAGCTATTTTATTTGAAAACACAATGGATCGTTTGATTGATGGAATTCCTGCTCCTAGATATCTATGGGAGAAAAAACAAATCGTCCCCTTTTTGAAAGTTGATAAAGGGATGGAGGATCTCACAGCTGGTGTTCAGATGCTTAAACCATTTCCGAACTTAGAGGGATTCCTCTCTCGTGCAGTAGAAAAAGGATTCTTTGGGACAAAGATGCGATCAGTGATAAAAGAAGCAAACCCAGAAAGTATTAAACGCCTTGTTGAACAACAATTCGAGATTGCAAAGATAATCTTAAAAGCTGGATTAGTTCCTATCATTGAACCTGAAGTAGATATCTATAGTAAAGATAAGAAAGAATCTGAAGTAATTCTTAAAGCAGAGCTTTTTTCACAGCTCGCTCTCCTACAACCAGAAGATAAGGTAATGTTCAAGCTCTCTATTCCAACAACTCCTAACTTCTATACTGACTTGCAGAAAAACGAGCATGTGATTCGTGTTGTAGCCCTTTCAGGGGGATATTCTCGAAATGAAGCAAATGCTCTGTTAGCAAAAAACAATGGCCTCATTGCAAGCTTCTCTAGAGCTCTTGCAGAAGGACTTCATGCTAATCAGAGCGATAATGAATTTAACGCTATGCTTAAAGAATCGATTAAGAATATTTATGACGCCTCCATTACCTAAAAGCAATAAAGGAATTTAGTTCTTTTATATTGACTTAACTTAGGTAATATTTTAACTTAAACCCCAGAACGGGCTATAGCGCAGGGGTTTAGCGTACATGTCTGGGGGACATGGGGTCGGCGGTTCAAATCCGCCTAGCCCGATTATCCTGTAAGGAGTATTTCTTACAGGATTTTTTTGTCTTTTAGAAAAGAAGGCCTCTATTTAACAGGAAAGAGACGACCTAGAATTAACTAGGTCGCCAAATGGATGTTCGATTGTCAAGAATATCTTATGGAAGAAGAACTGCATCAATTACATGGATTACTCCGTTCGATGCTTCAATATCAGTAATAATTACTTGTGAATTGTTAACCATTACTTTTCCATCTGCTACTTTTATTGCAACATCTTTACCAAGAACGGTAGGAGCTGATGAGAGTTTCACCACATCACCTGCCATTACTGATCCTGAGACTACATGATAAAGTAAGATGTTAGTAAGGGTAGGAATATCGTTCAGTAAAGCCTCTACTGTACCTGCGGGTAATTTTGCAAAAGCATCATCTGTTGGTGCGAATACTGTAAAGGGGCCATCACTTTTAAGAGTGTCTATTAACCCTGCAGCGCCGAGGGCAGCAGCTAAAGTAGTAAAGCGACCATCTGCAACTGCCGTATCTACAATATCTTTTTGCATTGGAGCTTGTCCTTCTCTCACACCAGCAGCAAATGCAAATTGCGAAATTGCTAAAAGAACCATCAACATAACCAATAATTTTTTCATAATTAAACTCCTTAGTTGTTAAGTTACTTATTTTGTAACTTTTTAATTTGTCTAACTAACATACATATACTGTCCACCTATCGTCAACTATTTTTTTTATTATTTTTACAATTTTAGGCAATGTCATGGGATTCTTGCTTGACATATCTTAGACAAGAGTTGACATAATCATTATATCTAAGTATGATGTATCTATGAGTAACGATAAAAAACACCCTATTGGAGTAGTAGAGAGACAAACAGGACTTTCTACTCATGTCATTAGGAAGTGGGAAGAACGCTATCAAGCAGTAGACCCTGAACGAAATAGTAATGGAAGAAGATTCTATTCCACAGATGATATCAACAGATTACATCTACTAAAAATGACCCTAGGAACAGGTCGCTCCATAGGACAAGTGGTACATCTTTCAAATGATGTATTAAAGTCATATATAGATGAAGATAAGAGCTCCACTCAATTACATCCTTTAAAGCCTTTGGTTGAACATGATATCAAAAACATTTCACAAGAATTTCTTGTAGCTTGCAAGAGACATCAAGAAGAAGAAATGAAAACTATCTTAGAGAAGGCATATGTTGAATATGGGCAACACAAGATGATTGATCTTATAATCGTAGATATACTCCATACTATAGGAAACGCATGGTATGAAGGAGAAATTCGGATTGCTCATGAACGACTCGCAACTTTTAGAATCACCTCTTTTCTTATGAATATACTAGACAATCTTATTGTCCCCGACTCTGCCCCCCTCATACTGTGTGCAACACTACATGACCAACAACACACTATTGGAGCTTTGATTTCAGCCATCATAGCCCGTGATACTGGGTGGAGAAGTATATATATAGGAGGAGATGTTCCAGCTTCAGAAATTGCTGGAGCTGTGAATGAAATGAAAGCTTCTCTATTAATACTAAGCTTCATCTATCCATATAATAATTTCCAGATACACTCAGATTTAACACTTATCAATAACACGATCTTTAAAGAGAGTCAGATAATAATTGGAGGAGGCCCTGCCCTTCAATATCAAAAACAATATAATTGTGAAAAGTGTATCTACACATCAGATTTCTCACAATTGCGCTCTCTATTGAAAAATCTCTCCTCACAAGTCTCTTAGTGCAGTTCTCTAATATAACTTTGAAATCAACTTTTCTATTATAAGGGATGTATTAGATTCTTATAATTAGGTACTATTTCACTAATAAATTTGTAGGAGAAACTTTTGTACGACCACCAATCTCACAAACGCAAAGCAATTCTTTTAATGATCATATCTGCTTCCCTCTTTTCCTTTATGTCTGCTTTTGTCAAACTTGCAGGAGACCTTCCCTCTATGGAGAAGGCTCTTTTTCGTAATATTGTTAGTTTAATTATTGCCTTTTCTATGCTGAAGTATAGAAAGCAACCTTTATGGGGTTCAAAAGAGAATAGAAAGATGCTGATTCTTAGGGGAATAACAGGTTCTATGGGAATTATTTTTTACTTTTATAGTATTGATCGTCTCATTCTAGCAGACTCATCTATGCTCAATAAGTTAAGTCCCTTCTTTGTATTCCTTTTTGCATGGCTCTTTCTTAAAAATAAAATTACACCTATTCAGATTATTTCACTCATCCTCGCCCTCATTGGCTCAGTATTAATAATAAAACCAGGGTTTCAGTTTTCTTCTACCTTTCCTGCAGTTGTGGGGCTCTTATCTGCTGTCGCCGGTGGTGTTGCCTATACAATGGTGAGTTATCTTGGAGATAAAGAAAACAGCTATACAATAGTGTTTTACTTCTCATTAATTTCGACAATTGTGTGTATCCCTTTCTTATTCTTTCATGCAGTCATCCCCTCACCTACTCAGTTTCTCCTCCTTTTGTGTGCAGGAACGTGCGCTGCAGGGGGCCAATTTCTGTTAACAGTTTCTTATAAACATGCTCCAGCTGGAGAAGTATCAATTTATCAGTATGCCCAAATTATTGCATCAAGTCTGTTAGGAATATTTATTTTTAGCGAACTTCCCGATAGGTTTAGTATTGTAGGATAC
>SABI01000229.1 GCA_009929055.1 Spirochaetia bacterium
AACATTTACTATCAAAGATGCTTCAACATTCCTAATTCTCCCCTACCCCAAGTTTGATAATGACACAATAGGGTTAAGACTTGGGATTAAAATATTTGAGAAAAATCTTTTTGGAACTCTTGCAGATTTAGTTATCGTAGGAAACGTTTCTCAAGGAGATGGTGGCCTCTCTGGTTGGAAAAATAGGGAAGACTTTTTATCATTAAGCATTTCTTCTCTTCCTATAGGACAAGCAAATCTTAATTTAGATATTGAGTATGAACAAAAACAACATAGCGTTACCAATGGAACGCTGAATCTAAGTACAAACTTAACAAATATACCTCTTTTGGGAACAAAAATTGGAATAGCTCCTTGGGCATATTTCTCCCCTTCTTCAGATTTTTCTCAATGGAATGTAGAAGAGTATGGACTTAAGTGGGATGTTGGACCCTTTAGACTTAATGGAGAACTCGCTTCTTTATCTAACACTCTAAAGATCCACACTAACAATTCTCAGCTCTATACATATTCAGAACTAAAATCTAATAAGGTGAAATTTCTGTTTATTCCAGTAGACTTCTATCTCTCTGTTGAGACTGATATGGAAATCAATCCAACTCAATTATTATATGCTATTGGTGGAGCAACAATAGAGGGCTTGTACAAGCTTCCATTTAAATTTGTATGGAACCCTTCTATAGGAGCATATGTAAATATTAAACCAGAATATTCGTCTGTTGCATATTCATACATCATAAAAAACAGCATAACTCGATCAAATATTAACTGGACTGGAAACTTCAGAAAGGGACTCTCTCTATCGTTCACTCATACCTACGAAAAATACACAAAAGAAATGTATAAAGACCTTACTAACTGGAATATTGAAGCTAAGGCTACGTTGTTCCCTTTCTATACGAAAAATTTTAATCCTTCATTCCAATTCACAGCTCTTTTTACAGATTCAGAGCATGGAAAAGAGTTTGATTTTTCGGGAAACGCAGCAGATAATTTAAGAGGAATTTGGAGTAAAACAGTTGAAGACTTAGGCCTTAATGGTAATGTAACCCTCGCCACTATCTATAATCTAAACCTTTCAATGAATTTTATAGATTTTGGATTTGCTAAATCATATATATCCCCATTTATTGACGTTGGAGTTTTCAATGATCCAAACAACATAGGAGAATCATTAGTTTTGACTTCTGCAGGAGTTGAAGGGTATGCTATTATAAACAAGTTCCCAAGTTATCCTATAAGAGGTTCACTTGGAATTAACTTATCTGATATAAAGCGGGTTATAGATGAAGAAATATCAATTACAGAGATTGAATTTGAACTCTCAATTGGGATGGGGTTGTTCTTCTAATTATTTTCTAAAGAGCACCCAAAGTTAACCTGTTTTTATTTAATTGAAAAAAGAAGAGACATAACAACTCAAACAAAATAGAAATACATTGTTGAATGATTTTCATGTATCAAAGATGTCTATCATATGATGAGTAGAGACAACGTATTAACTATGTTGTCTCATTACTTCGTAAAGAATAATCCCTGTAGCGACAGAGACATTCAATGAATCAATATGCCCTCTAGTTGGAATTGAAACAATATGATCACAACGTTTTTCAACTAACTGTGACAAACCACTGCCTTCTGACCCCATAACAATTACTGTTCTAGGGGGAAATTTAGTGTTAGTTAATTTATCTCCATTCATATCGGCACCATAGATCCAAAATCCATACGATTGGAGTAATTCCATCTCTCTTACGAGATTGGTAACAGTAGCCATTGGAACATAAGAGGCAGCTCCACTACTGATGCGCTCAACTGTAGCGTTTGCTTGAGCACTTCTTCGAGTGGGAACAATGACAAGGGAAGTTGCAAATTGGTCGGCACTTCTTAAAATAGCGCCAAGATTTTGAACATCAGTAATGCCATCTAAAATAAGAACTGTAGCTGGACTCTCCCTACCAAGAGATTGAAGGAATTCTTTTACTGTTGTTTCATTTTTTCTAGGGGCTGTTGCAGAGCTTCTTACAGAGGAAACTTCTAATAGTGCTCCTCTGTGATCTACTCCAACAGCCATTTTATCCATATCAGCTTTAGCTATCTTTTTTACAGTAACTTTAGGATTTGTTTTACCGAGAGATTCAAGAATTGAATTCCTTTTCTCCATATTTCTACAAATATATAACACACTTCTTACAGTAGTATTTTTTAAGGCTTCTTCAATTGCATGAAACCCAATGACATAATCACCCATTATCAATCCTTATTATTGTGTAAATGGAACAGGTTCAGGTTTTTCATTTTCACCCATCACTTGAGCGAGCTGCGCCATAAGTTTTTTTGCTTCTTTATTTAGTTTTTTAGGAGTTTCCACTACTAACTTAATATATTGGTCTCCTCTCTGATCACTAGAAGAACGTAAAAGAGGAACCCCTTTACCACGCAGGCGTAATACTTTTCCATTCTGAGTTCCAGAAGGAATAGCAACTTTCACCCTAACATCATCAATAGTCATCACTTCTATCGTTGCTCCTAATGAAGCTTGAGTAAATGATATTGGAATTTGACAGTAAAGGTCATTGCCAGAGCGTTCAAAGTATTTATGTGGCTTTACATTAACATAGACATAAAGATCCCCTGAAGGGCCTCCATTAGGACCGGCATCTCCCATTCCAGAAAGTGATATCCTGTTTCCAGTATCGACACCAGGAGGAATAGTTACTTTAACTTTTTGTTGTTTACGTTTTAATCCAGAGCCATGACAATCATCACATGGATTTTCTACAATATGACCTTCACCTTGACATGTTGGGCAAGTTGAAGCGATTGAGAAAAACCCAGAATTCCTTCGTACTTGACCAGTACCATTACATGTTGGACACATTTTCTTTCCAGAACCACTTTTTACACCAGAGCCTGAACATGTTGAACAATGAACATGGTGAGCAAAAGAAATTTCAACTTTTGTTCCGAATACAGCATCTTTGAAACTAATTTCAACGTCATAGCGAAGAGAAGATCCAACTGATGGACCTCGTCGTCCTCCTTGTGATCTTCCACCACCGCCACCAAAGAAGGAACCAAAGATATCACCAAGGCCCCCACCACCAAATAGGTCACTAAAATCTCGATAGACGTTTGAATAATCTTGAGCACCGCCTGCATCTACTCCAGCAAACCCATACTGGTCATATGCTTGACGTTTTTGTTCATTGCTCAAAATTTCATACGCTTCACTTGCTTCTTTAAAACGTTCCTCTGCAGCAGAATCACCCGGATTTTTATCCGGGTGGTTAGCTACAGCCAATTTGCGATAGGCTTTTTTAATTTCATCCGAAGAGGCCCCTTTTTGAACCCCTAGGACTTCGTAATAATCCCGTTTAGCCACGGTGTAACACTTCCTTATTCAATCAGTTTTAGTCAACAACTTCGTAGTCTGCATCCTCAACATTATCGTCTTTTTTGGATGTAGAACTCTGTGAATCAGTAGGTGCTTCTTCTGTAGCCCCTTCGCCTTCAGTTGCATTTGTCGCTTTATACATTTCTTCTGCTAATTTATAAGCAGCTTGTTGTAATGCTTCTGTTTTTGCCTTTATATCTTCAATTACATCAGAAGAAATTGCACTCTTAAGGGAGGCCATAGCTTCTTCTATATTTGATTTATCTTCACTAGATATTTTATCACCATAATCTTTTAGTGATTTTTCAGTTGAGTAAAGGAGGCTATCAGCTTCATTTCTTACTTCAATCTTTTCTCTTTCTTTTTTATCTTCTTCAGCATGCAACTCTGCATCTTTTACCATCTTTTCAATGTCTGCTTCAGATATCCCAGAAGAAGATTCTATTTTAATTTTAGAAGGTTTAAAATCAAAATATGAAGAGTATCATGGAGTTAAGTATTCAAAAAGTGCAATTTCTAGTGCAGTTGAACTTAGTAAAAAATATATTACAGATAGATTTTTACCTGATTGTGCTATTGATG
>SABI01000230.1 GCA_009929055.1 Spirochaetia bacterium
ATCTCACCTAAAGGGGGAAATGAATGCCCTTTGCACAGGGTGTGGCTATTGTGACTCGTGTCCTAGTGAGATAAACATTCCACAACTTATGGATTCATACAATTTATATTTATTATCTAAAGATAGTGACAAGATGAAAAATAGGATGAAAAACCATTGGTCAGTGAGTCAAGAGTCGGCCTCCTTATGCACTTCATGTGGTCAGTGCGAAACTCTTTGTACACAACACCTTCCAATCATTTCACGCCTACAACACATCACACAACTTTAGGGATGAGAATAGATGGCTAAAGTGAAAGGAAAGAAACGCTACACATTTGGCCACCTCCTCATTACCTATAATATGGTTCTTATTATCTCTGTTGTCTTATTAGGAACCATTCTCTTTGCTATTGTGTTTCGTCAGTTATCTACACTGCAACAGCAAAATAATCGCTATACGATAGTAAGTGAACTAGCTTCTTCCCTTTCGAAACAAAGAGAGAGTTTTAATCGACTTGTCTTCTCACAGCAAAACACAGATATTAATGATAGTATCACTCAGTTAGCTATAGAAGACCGAACTGCTCGCACTAAATTAAAAGAATTATCGACAACATATGAAACCTCCCCTGAACAATATTATCTCTTAAGAGGTATTGAAAATGGACTCGATTTTATTAAAGAACAAAAAGGAATCATACTATCGAGCATCCCGTTAGATTCAACAGGATTTGCTCGCTATTATACAATAGATAAAACCTACCAATACCTTTATGAATATGTCTACGCAAGGTTTTTATCGAATGCTGTAGCATTAGATGCAAAGGCAGTAGGAGAGATGAGGGAATCTATCAGTTTCCTCCGTTCAATCTCCCTTATCCTCATTATAGGTCTTTTTGCTATTTACACTCTAGCTGTTATTGCTATTGTCAGGAGCCTTGTTCATCCTATTGAAAAGATGGTCTACACAGCCTCAGAGATCACAAAAGGGAATCTAGAGACACCGGACTTAGGAGAAACAGGCCCAAGTGAAATTCAGTTTTTAGAGAATACCCTTAATTCGATGAAAAAAAGCTTAATTGAGAGGATGAATGCGATAAATGAAAATGCCATCCTTGAAAAAAAACTACATCAACAAGAACTTAGCCAAATAAAAGTAAAAAGGGAGCTCGACAGAGCAAGGCTTGTCACCCTACAAGCCCAAATTAACCCTCACTTTCTGTTTAATGCGATGAATTCTATAAGCAGGACAGCCTTATTTGAAGAAGCTGAAAAGACAAGGGAGTTGGTGAACACCCTCGCCCTCCTTTTTAGATATATGTTCGATATGAGAAGTGCGGTCACTTTGGCAGAAGAGATTGACTTTGTAGAAAAATATCTAAAGATTCAAAAAGTAAGATTTCAGGATAGACTTGAATATAGTATTACAAAAGAGAGTAAAACTGATTCCCTTCTTATCCCTCCCCTCTTAATTCAACCCTTTGTAGAAAATGCCATAGTACATGGCCTTGAACCACTTGAGTCGGGGGGAAGTGTTGCTATTCACATCACCCATTCACAAAAAATCCTCTCAATAGATATTATAGACAACGGAGTTGGCTATGATAATTCCCTCCATAATGGAAATACCACTTCACCTCACTTTGGTATTGCAAATGTGAGTGAACGAATTAAACTCTACTACGGTGAAAAAGGAAATGTCTCAATCAAACAACATGAGGAAAAGGGGACAACAGTCTCATTAACTCTCCCTATACGAAAACGTGATTGGCTGTAACAGGAGATAGTATGTATACCCTTTTAATTGCAGATGATGAAATATTAGAACGAGATGCAATAGAACACATTCTCCTTAAAAGTGATCTTTCTATCACCCTTTATAAAGCTAAAAATGGAAGAGAGGCAGTCGAATGTGTTCAACAAAATAGGATAGATATAGCCCTCTTAGATATAAAAATGCCAGGAATTAACGGAATAGAGGCAGCAAAAAGGATAAAAGAAATCTCTCCTTCAACTACTATAATATTTTTAAGTGCCTTGAACACCTTTGATTTTGCCCAAGAGGCAATTCGAACAGGAGCGAGAGATTATCTTGTTAAGCCTGTTTCATCTAGAGAATTACTCCTCTTACTTACTACAGTGATGCAAGAGATAACACTAAGGGTACAACAAGAACCCCCACAACAACTAAAAACAATTCTTACCCTATTCAATCGCAGTTTCTTTGCAGCATTAAAATATGGGAATATTTCATATGAAGCGATGAAATCTTACTTCTCTTTAGAGAACATTATCTATGAACAAGGAATTTCTCTTATATTTGAAACAAATAAAGAAAAGGAGGTATTAAGCTACCTTCAAGATATTATTACAACAAAAGGGTACCAAGCTTGTTATTTCCCTGCTAAAGATAGAATCTCTTTATTAATATTTGCCCATAACCCTAAGCATATGAGTAGATTCCTTGAACAAGAGATGAAACATAGATACACGAGTACCTCTTGTGTTGGAATGAGTCAGATGTTTCTCACTCTTGATGATATCTCATCCTCTATTAGAGAAGCTTCTCTTGCATACTCTTTTGCCCTTCATCACCATAAATCTCTTGTAGTCTATTCACCTGAAATTGAGAAAACTACCGCCTCTTTTTTTGAAAAAAGAAAAGATTTAGAGACTCTCCTCTATACCCAGGTAATAGAAGGAGATTTTGAAAAAAGCCGTCAAACAATGCATGAAATACAAGAAGCCCTTTCTCTTACACTCCAAGGAGATGAGCTTCTTAACAGTATGTATGAAACTATTCTTGTATTCACAAGAAGTGTCTCAAATACAATTGCTCATCTTAGCTACCCCCCAATACAAAAAACTTCTCTCCTTGAATTAGAGCGATATGTGATGGATTTTATCGATTATGTCTGTCAATTAGTTCAAGAAAATAAAAAAGATAAATATACTTCAATCTTTCAACAAGTGTGTGCTTATATCGATAATAATTATAACCAAGCAATCTCTCTTGAAACGCTCTCTCAAAAATTCAATTTATCTACTAGTTACTTTAGTCGCCTCTTTAGTGAGTACTGCAACAGTCCATTTAGCGCCTACCTTACCCATAAGAGGATTGAAGAAGCAAAAAAACACCTCGATATAGGGATCAAAGTTCACCAAGTTGCCCACCTAGTAGGATATACCGATTATAGCTACTTTAGTAGAGTGTTTCGCCAGATAGTAGGGATTTCTCCTAAAACATACCAATCACAAAAGAATATGAAACAAAAATAGGATTTTCTTGTCATCTTAACCATAAATAACATATTATTAAATCTATTTTTACTCAAAAGCCCCCCCCTATAATTAATTAATGAATTATTTCTTAGGAGGAATATATGAAAAAATTACTATTTGCTCTTCTCATTATCTCTTTACTCGCCCTTCCATTATTTGCTGAAGGACAAAAAGAAGTAAAAAGTGAGAAACCAATTGTATTACGTCTCGCTGACAACCAACCAGATAATTATCCAACAGTTATTGGGGACTTAGAATTTGCTCGTCTTGTAAAAGAGAGAACAAATGGAAGGATTACTATTGAAGTATATAATGGTGGACAACTCGGAGATGAAAAATCTGCTATCGAACAAGTACAGTTTGGTGGAATTGACTTTACTCGTGTCTCAATTTCTCCCCTTTCAAACTTCAACCCACTATTGAATGCTCTTCAGATGCCTTATCTCTATCGTAGTGCTGATCATATGTGGAAAGTACTTAATGGAGAAATCGGAGATTATTTCTTAAATTCACTCGCCGATTCTGGTTTTATTGGCCTTACCTGGCAAGATAGTGGTGCTCGTAACTTCTATAACTCAATCAAACCAATTTATACTGTTGAAGACCTTAAAGGAATGAAAATTCGTGTACAAGAATCAACACTCATGATGGGTATGGTTTCTGCCCTTGGTGCCGTTCCTACTCCAATGCCTTATGGTGATGTATAT
>SABI01000018.1 GCA_009929055.1 Spirochaetia bacterium
GCAATCTGTTTTAGTTGACACTACTCAATTCTTCACTATATCATTTCCACCAACGCCCAGATGGCGGAATTGGTAGACGCGCTAGGTTCAGGTCCTAGTAATCGAAAGATTGTGCAAGTTCGAGTCTTGTTCTGGGCAACGTTATTAGATGTATTTGATACAATTGAAAAGCCAGTTACTTCTTTAAAATGGGGGAGTCCGGCTTTTTAGTTAATTATAAGGTGGATCTGAGCTTTACATACTATTAATCGAAAGGATAAGTTTTTCGATCTTTTGTACAATACGATGTTGTTCTTCAACTGGCGGGATAGGCATTAACAAAGAATTAAGCATATCAACGGTGATTCCCTTTACAGTTAGTCCTTGCCCTTTTATTGCTGAAGTTTTATAGAAGTGGATGAAGAAATCTTTATTGATTCCATTTGCAAGAATAATACCCCGCAAGTCTTGGTTTATTGCCACATCAATCTCTGATATAACAATTTTCCCTAGTCCCATTCGGGTGCAGATAATAATATTCCCTTTACTTATTAAATTTGAACTACTATTTTTAAGACCCGCTATAGTAATTGAGTCGATTGTGCTATCTAACTTTGTAGCATTCATAGGTAAATCTTTAACGCTTGCCCAAGGAATATTGCCTCCCCAATAATTGGGATTACTTTTAGATGGGGTTCCTCCTCCGACGTTTTCAATTATTGTGGAGCTTAATCGTACCCACTCCCATGAATCTGGAATATCAAATGGTATCTCTTCTGAGATGGCATTTACCTCATTACCAACTTTTTCATAAAACACACCATCACCACCACGATAAATGAATGAAGGATTCTTTTCTCTCTTGATTTTCCCCTCTTTGATTAGTTCTACTTTTTCTTTTCTGATACGTTCAAGTAAAACGCTTGTAGGCTCATCTGATGGGTCTTGAGGCACCGATTTCCCTTGTACCGCCCATTGTAGAATTGACTTCTTAAGAGAGTCGGGGAAGTTTTTATTCAATTGTCTAAGAGATGATTCTTTCTCACTGTATTCATCAAGATGGGGTAAAATGCGTTCAATCTTTTGTACAATGCGATGTTGTTCTGCTAATGGTGGAAGCGGTAACAGATATTGGTTCATTCGAATCATTGTTAGGGTTGCAACTGTTGTCCCACTTGAGTTACTTCGAATCTGGTTCTTCATCATTTCTGACTGCATGATAAATTTCAAATACTGTGGACATATATTCGCAAAATTTTCCAAGCAAATCACACTGGCATCCTTATAATAAAATTTATCATTTTGTCTGACTATATATGACTTTCCCAATGTCCCAACAGCAGTTATCATTAAATCTCCGGGAGAGGGAACACCAAATTTGGAATATTCATTATATAGATCTTGAGAAATATAAAGGTCATTATCTACAAATCCTTCTGACGCCAACTTTGCAATTTCCCTTGCTCGATAAAACGGCACACCTTCCTTGCTTCCATGCGATCTTCCTAATAGACTCAATAATGGATGCTGAGCTCTACGCTACGCTCAAAAAAAGGGTTCAGGTATTCTTTCCCTACTTTGATAACAACGCCCTTGATGCTGCTCGATTGCTTTTTGGATCAACCAATCCACTGGGTGAATTCTTTCTAGGTGATATCACGCTCAATCAATTCCTTGATGCACTTGATGGAATAGGGACTGAAGTCATTCCCGAAGGCCAAAGGAATGCCACGCTTCATGGTAGTGCAGTAAGGATTCTTAACCCAAATTCCCAACTTTTTGTAACTAGGTTCTCTTAATCCTCATCTATATACTCAACTTCACCCTCATCATTTGCGATCTTTCCCTTCCAATTATAAGGGATGCCAAATAGGTCAAAGATCATTCTTTGTGCCTTAGTTGGGACAGAAAAGACGTCCTTGTATTTGCCTCTGCAGTGTATCTTGGAATAGGTCGCTACTTTGTGCAAAATCATTTTATGATTCCAATACTTCCTTTCTTTGGCTGGGATAGCAGCTATGAAGTTTTTTAGCTCATTTACTATAATCATTGTGAGGAAGTTTATGAAGATTCTTCCCTGCATCACATCTTGGGAATGAACTCTGATTCGATTGCAATCCATGAGGTTTTTCATATCATCAAAGTGTAACTCGATGTTATTACGTTGACGATATTGATAGAGAGCTTTAGCTGTATCCTTTTCATTGTTTGATAAGAGCACCCAGTAGCTACTCTGTCCATTAATATAGGCCTCAACTTCATCATCTTTGAGAATAACTCTTCTCCCTCTTTTTGGGGTATCCTTCACTTCAAAATACCGTTCATAGTAATGTTTACGACTCTTGAGCTTTTTATTCTCTTCTAGGTCATGTTGACATTTCATCAATGTTTTCATGAGACGAGCAACATCACGCTCTTTTCTTAGCGCATCATAATAGAGGTGAACCCACATTCTCCCGTATTTGGTTGTTTTTACGATAGTTTGGCCGTAGATGATGGAATCGTTATCTTCAGTTTTGATAAGGTTGTTCAGTCGCTGAATATTTGTGCGATGGTTATCAATGAACTCTTTCTGCCAAATAATGTTAGAAGTAACTGGCATTGTGAACTTGTGATTTTTCTGGACAAGGTTTTGTATGTTCTCTTCACTATAGAATCCCCTGTCTAAAAGGAGTCCAATCTTTCCAATCTCTAGCTTTTCTAGATGGGCAAAGACATATTCTAGAGCAATTTGGTCAGACATGCTTCCAGGAAGCTCTGAACACCAAAGAGGTGTATTGCTGTTATAGGTGCTAATAAGAGCAATGTTAATCTGCTCGAGACCTTCATGATCTCTATTGTATCCTCTCTCTACATAAGGGTTATCTTTTGCATAACTCGAAATGCTGGAAATGTCGAATAAAAGACTCTTCTTTTCAGCTTTCTGTGCAATCCATGCTGCAAAGAATGTGTTTTGTACGTCCTTATCCAGAGATCTGAGAAAGTCAGTAATACGTTGAGAACAAAGAGCAGAACCATTGAAACCTCGAGCATCAAGCCAGTCTTCAGCATAACAAAGTGGCTTTCCTTCACAGATTGAATACTTCACTAGTTGCAGAGCAAGGTCAGCTTTTTCTTTGCCAATTGTTTCATAAAGTGCTGGCTTCAAACCAGTGTCTTTAATTATCTTATCTACAATAAGATTCTCTCCTAGAAGTGTAGTTTTAGAAACGACTCGCATTCCTTCATCATTGATCGCTACTTTCTGTTCAAGCCGATTAAGATAATATTCGTTGTAAACAATATTTCCCTTAGCATCAAGTTTGCCTATGCCCTTACGTTTATGACGACCTTGTTTGAGTTCAGGATCCCAGAAGGCGATGTCTTCATAAAGATATGTTGTCTTAGCTTTCTTGTTGTATACATGTATGATATTAGGTTTCTGCTCTTGCTTATTCATAGCTACAATTATAACTATGTTTTAGATAAAAAGCAACCCCTAAAATGTGATTAAATTGATTTATTTAATAGAAATAGGTTGAATCCTAGTTATAATTGGTTGGGAATTTGGGATTATAATCAACAACGTCCCCATCAAGGAACTAAACACATTTCCGAAGGTGAAAGTATTCCTGCATTCGGTATAATTCAAAATAAGTTAATTCTGTGGGATTTACATGAGTATTATTATAGAAGTCCAGCTTAATGTGGTGTTGGAGGTGTTATGCAACGGGACGCGGTAATACCACGAGGTGAAAAATCATAAGCCTATATATTGAGAAACATTATTCAAATTGTGTCAGGATATCTGAATGATAGGTTCTCACTACATATGTTTCCCTATCAAATTCTATATCCCCTGAATATACCACTGCACCTTTCCCGGAGGATTTATTTGCTGATTGGAACCATTTAATTCCTTTTGAAAATTGATCATTCCAAGTCATAGCTGACTTAATTTCAATAGGATAGGGCACTCGTTGTTGATCAAAAATTAGATCGACTTCATGTCCTTTTGCATCTCGGTAGAAAAATAATCTAGGATCATATCCTTTGTTTACGCGCTGTTTTACTATATCCATAACAACCATATTTTCAAATATATTCCCAAATAAAGGATCTCTGATACATTGTTCAGGAGTCTCTATACCGAGTAACCAAGTAGCCAGTCCAGTTTCTATAAAATATAATTTTGGGGATTTTGTAATTCTTTTTCTCATATTTGAGTGGTAAGGAGGTAAACGGTAGATGATATATGATGCCTCAAGAATTGATAGCCAGTTAGCTAATGTAGTAGAAGAGACTCCGACGTCATTAGAAAGGGATGAAAGGTTAACGATTTGTCCTACTCTTCCAGCAAGAAGTCTGACGAAATTTTCAAATTGAGTAAGGTTTTTTATGTTAGTTAGTAATCGTACATCCCGTTCAATATATGTTCTGAAATAGTTGGAATATATCAAATTAGCCGGAATCTCATCATTATAGAGTCTTGGAAGAAATCCGTTGACAATCATCGTTTCTTTCTCTTGTCTTTCTGGATAATATTCCTGTAGTTCAGATATGGATAATGGAAGCAGATTAAATATTGCTGTTCTTCCAGCCAATGATTGGGAGATTGCTTCATTGAGTTGTAACTGGTTGCTGCCAGTTAGTATATATTGTCCATGCTTTGGGTTTTCATCGGAGAGAACTTGGATCCATGAGAGTAATTCAGGGACTCGCTGAACTTCATCAATAATTATTGGTGTTTTATATATATGAAAAAATGTCTTTGGATCGTTATTAGCCATAGTCCTTATTTCTGGATTTTCAAGATTGCAATACGTGTAATCTGGGAAACAAGCCTTTACTAATGTTGTCTTTCCTGATTGTCGTGGGCCTGTTAATGTGACTATTGGGAAAATTTTACTTGAGGAAATTAGTTTAGAAGATAGTTTTCTTGGTATTAGCATAATTAATGATATGTCAACTAGGTGTAAATATCAAGTACGAATTGAAATATGCGCTATTAAAATTTCCACACGTTTTTTCTAGTTGAGTGTATTTATATTAAAGTAGTAGTAGAAAAACAACGTTAGTAGATGTTTTTGATACAATAGAGAAAAGCCAGTTGGTTATAATAGAGGTGACTGGCTTTTTGATTGTCGGTCTACACACTTTTCAAACATGGATAAAGGTAAAGATTCCTCAATCTGAATACTATATTAGTTCAAACATTAGGGTTCTGCATATCTGGATATATAAGAGGATATTTTTAGGTGAAAGTCTTTTAAAACCCTCTAAACGGAAAATTAATTGTGTTTTTTATTATCAAAATAAGCCTTGTATTCAATAAGGGTTGAGTCATCAAGAATATCAAAATGTCCATTAGCCGATGCTTTAAGCATATCTCTACATTTCTCAATTAGACTCAACATTGGCCCAACGATAGATACAGTCTGATTTATATATGTTGAGATATCTTCTACAGAAGTTGGTATTTTATAGCCATGAGGACTACTTGCAACGAGAACGCCTTCATCTCGAAGTGGAGCAATGTTTTTTAAAGAAATAGGGTGGGTTGATGAGCTCGGTTCAGGTGTGAGAAATATCTATAAATACAATAAGATATATTCTGGTGCAGATCCTGAATTTATTGAAGGGGATGTCTTTAAGACTATTATTCCTCTAATCCCTCAAACACGAGAACATGATAGTGAACATGATAGTGAGCATGATGAAATCCAAGATAATACAGCCAAGATATTAGAATTTTGTAAAGATCCTAAAACAAGAGTGGAAATTCAAGAATTTCTGGATATAAAGAGTAGGAGCTATTTAGGTCAAAAAATACTGAGTCCATTGATTAAAGGCGGACTATTAAAGCTTAGTATTTCTGACAAACCAACAAGCAAATATCAAAAATGTTACTCGAATAAATAATTCATTATCTCATTGCTCAATATGCAGTGTTACAAGTGTAGCAATTGTCTATACCAGGTCGGAGAGTGTTAAGGTTGTTCCCATAGGCTATTTAAAAGAATGACTTGAATTATTAAAGCTTGTATTGGTGATCTCCATAAAGCACAAATGTAGTAGATGAAATTGATACAATTTGAAAAGCAGGTTATTTTTTTAGCTAAGAGAGACTGGTTTTTTCGTATCTGCAGGCTATTCTTGTCATTCTCTGTAAGAAGACTCAGATTCACTTTACATCGTACTTTTTGTTTGCTTTTAACTTCAGTTAGTACTAAATCCATTTTTCACCGGGTTTACTACTCCTCCTGTGGCTACGGTGATACATGCTCCCAGCATGGTTTTACGATCTCAACCACTACGGGTAACCCTTTTTCCATAATTGTTTTCTTCCAAACAGTTGTTTCTCGTGTTTTATCCAGTTCATAATATTCGGAAATTATTGTTGAAGAAAGTGCGTTTTTAGTGTATTTTATATATATAAAAAGTGCGTATTTGTTGTGACTTTAGTGTACAAAAATAGAAACAAGAGGCTATTATGTTTAAAAGAAAAATTTATGACAAATTATTAGATTGGAAAAAAGACTCAAGGGGAAAAACAGCTCTCTTAATTGAAGGGGCAAGACGGGTTGGTAAATCAACGATTGTTAAAAGGTTTGCTGAAAATGAGTATTCAAGTTATATAATGATAGATTTTGCGTATGCCTCGGCTACTATTCAAAATCTATATAAAGATTTATCCGATTTAGATTACTTTTTTTTGCAATTACAACTACAATATGGAGTAAATTTAGTTGAAAGGAAGTCTTTAATAATATTTGACGAAGTTCAATTTAATCCTCTTGCAAGACAGGCTATTAAACTCTTAGTGGCAGATGGTAGATATGATTATATAGAAACAGGGTCTCTAATTTCTATACGAAAAAATGTAAAAGATATATTAATACCTAGTGAAGAAAGAAAAATTCAAATGTATCCTATGGATTTTGAAGAATTTTTGTGGGCTACAGGTGATACAAATACATCAAAATTATTAAAGAAAATGTATGATGATAAAATATCCATAGGTGATGGGCAAAATAGAAATATGATGAGAAAATTCAGGCTATACATGCTGGTCGGAGGAATGCCACAATCAATAAAAGCCTATACAGAAAGTAATAATTTACAAATTGTTGATCAAGTTAAAAGGGATATAATCAATTTGTACGAAGATGATTTTTATAAAATAGATCCAAAAGGAAAAATTTCAGCGTTGTATGATGCCATACCCTCTGAATTAAACAAGCACTCTTCTAGCTATCAAATCTCAAGCGTACTACCTAATGACAGAAAAGATTCCATATCAGAAGAAATAACAGAACTTAAATCATCAAAGACAGTAGTAGCATCCTATAATGTTACAGACCCCAATATAGGTCTATCAAATATGTACAATCAAGATAAGTTTAAGCTTTACTTAGTAGATACAGGGTTGCTTGTTACACTTATCTTCAAAGATAAAGATTTTACAGATAATATCATTTATACAAAACTATTAAATGATAAATTGCCTGTCAACTTAGGTATTATATATGAAAATGCAGTAGCACAAACTTTTGCTACTAATGGGAATAAACTTTTTTACCACACATTTTATGATACAAAACAAAAAAGAAATTATGAAGTAGATTTTTTATTAGCAAAAGGCGATAAAATATGTCCTGTAGAAGTAAAATCGTCTAGTTATAAGACACATAAGTCTTTGGATATGTTTTCAGAAAAGTATTCTAGTAGAATTAATGAAAAAGTTGTGATATATACAAAAGATTTAAATGTTCAAGGCCATACTATATATTTACCTATATATTTGACAATGTTTTTATAAATATTGCATACATAGGTCAAAAGAGGCCAATATGAAGGAGATGCGGGCAAATGGTACTGGAGATTGTTACCCGACCATTGCTACTCGACCTCTCTATCTAAGCTATTCACTAACTCATTCTCTCTTTTATCTCTTGACTGATTGAGGTCTTGAGACCTGAGTATTTACCTATTTTAAAAATTGGTGTGCCTAGAGTTTTCCAGTATTGTAGGGGAAAGAAAGTAGCCTGTTTTTGGTCCTTTCTCCCCTGAAGGTATCAAGAGTCCTTCTTTGAGGAGATGTTGAATATCGCGAGAAGCAGCTGCAGGAGAGCATTTATTCATCTTTGCCCATTTATCAGTTGATAGCTTTCCTTCAAATGTTCCATCAGCAAGTCTGAAGAGCATGGATAGTTCTCTTGAATTATAGATAGAGGGATCAAGATTCTTCATGAAGCGAGTAAGCTTCATACTTTTTTCAACAGTCTTGACAGCTTCTTTTTTAGCATGAATCGCAATATTGATGTTCCATAGAAGCCATGGTGTTAGATTCAGTGACTTTGATTGGGCGCTGATCTCATTCAGAAGTTTATAGTATTCAGCACGGTTCTTTAGGATAATGGAAGACATACTGTAAACTCGATATGTCTCATTAAAACCTTTTGATAATACATAGTCAGAGATTGCTCTTGATATTCTTCCATTCCCATCCTCGAAAGGATGTATGCAGAGAAACCATAGAGATGCAATTGCACATTTTATCAGTGGACTTTTCTCATTATCATCATTGATAAAATCGATGAGTTGTTCCATCTCTGTATCTATTCTTTCTACCGGTATGCCTTCATAAATGATTTCATGATCTCCGCTGTTCCATCGGCTTATATATACAGGACCTTTCCGGTATTCTCCGATATTCTTGGGCTTAAGACCTACCATCGAAGAGAAAAGAAGTGAATGCCATTGCTTGATTCTTAGGATTGAGAGAACTTCAAAGTTTTTAGATGCATCAAGAACGATACTTGAAATGTCATCAGCATATTTGTCTATTTTAGCTTTAGTTTCCAAATTGATATCAAGACGTTTACAAATCGAGGAGTATACCGAATCAAAGGATATGTCTTCTCCTTCGATTTGAAGACTGGCGAGAATCTCTTCAGACAAAGATCGAGCATGCATTCTATCTCTGGTTTCAGGATCAATGATATCAAACACAATATCAGTTGCTCTTTTTTGTAGTTCATATTCATCGTGCTGTTTCTTAATTTGTTCAGCATCGTAAATATATGACGGCCAATCAGGATTGTTCCAAATATAAGGCATTTTCTAAACTCCTGTATATAATATCTCATATATTTGAAATGTAATCCATTATATTTGAGGGGGTATGGGTGAATTCCTGTATTAGACTTCATTTTTGAAGGAGTAGAGTTCTTTCAATCTTTAATCTTTCATATTTAAGGGGATATAGATGTTTTGATTCTGCATCTGTACATATTCTTTATTAAGTTGAAAGGGTAAAATGGAGAATGACCATCTAAGAGAATGATTGTTCTGATAGAGTAGAGGACATAATCTGCTCCCAAGAATCAAGGTTAATATGAAGGTTAGATTGTATCAATAACAATCATGAAACTCAACATTAGTAGATGTATTTGATATAATTGAGAAACTGGTTAATCCTTGGAATGGGAAGGCTGATTTTGTTCATCGAAAATTCTTATGATGGGATGGTTTGTGTCAACCTGTAGCTGGTGCTGCGACCACCTCCTGTATTCTGGAGAAAGAAGCCTCCAGCTTTCAAGTCTTGTATATCTCTAAGTGCTGTATCATTTGAACATTTTGCCAATGTTGCATATTTCGATGTGTTCATAAAACCCTTGAAACTCTCCTCAAGCATCCGGTTGATAACTAAACGCTGTCGCTCGTTGACTCCTCTGGTATTGAGTGTATTCCACAGATGAGCTTTGAATAGAATTGAGCTCAGTACTTTCTCTGAATGAGTAAGAGCTCTATCCAGACAATTTAGAAACCAATCAAGCCATAGTGTAATATCAGAAGAATTCCGCTGCTGCTTTTCAAGTGTGTCATAATAGGAACCCCGGTCAGCTTCAATTTGCCTTGAAAGACTATAGAACCGCTGTGCTGATTCATCTGCTCGAGAAAGAAACAAATCTCCAAGAGCCCGTGCAATACGACCATTACCGTCATCGAATGGGTGAATGGTCACGAACCAAAAGTGGGCTATGCCTGCTTTCAAAACAGGATCAATTCTCTGCTTAGTTGTACACCAAGTAAGGAAAGCATTCATTTCTTGTTCGAGTCTGGTTGCCTCTGGAGCTTCATAGTGAATCCTCTCTTTTCCAAAGGCTCCAGAAATAACCTGCATTGGCCCTAATCTCCATTGACCCACTGAGATTTTTTGCATATTACTACGACCAGTAGGGAAGAGTGAAGCATGCCATCTGCATAGGCGTTCTGCACTCACCTGGTTTGTATAATACTGTGTTGCATCAAGCATCATCTCAACAACACCATCGATATGACGGGTTGCAGGTACCATGCCAGCAATTTCTAGATGGAGGCGACGGGCGATGGAGGAACGAACTTCAATTGGATTGAAAATCTCTCCTTCAATAGCTGATGATGAAAGAACATCATCGGTCAACATTTTCAACTGGGCCTCCTGCTGAAGAGTAAAACCAAGATTCTCCATTCTGCCAAACAGACGCCCCTGCCGATATCTTATGTCAGAAAGATGTGATGAAAGACTCTCAATATTCCAAGTGAATTGTGTCCAATTCGGATGTTCATGTATCCACATAATTATAATCACCTCAACTTATGTGGTAATTATAATACAGGAACACAGCATCTTCAAGTATAAACATTGCAAATAATGCGGTGAATATTATTGGTATTCACCGCAGACAGACAATAGACATTAAATAATGAAGTCTACTTTTGCATGAATAGCGTCCATTAAACACATTTTTTCCTATTTTCAGTATCCATGCAAAGAAGCAGCCGATGGGTAAATTATCTGAAAAGATTTCAGCTACCTTCACTAATGTGGACTTTTTGTAGGAAGAGTTACAAGAACAAGGGGCAGGAAGATGTGGTTCTACTTGGGCTTTCTTTGTCGCTCAAGCGGATGGTTCATCACAAGTAGATTGAAAATTACTTGTAAGATTGGTTGAAATTGATGCTTTTGTTCTTTTACTAGAATAGAGTTATCTTTTACATAGGTACTCTCAAAGAGACCGAAAAACCTTTTTCGCAAATAAAAGTATTCTTTTAGGAGGTTTGTATGGTGGTATATTTAATTGTACTGTTTGTAGTGGTTGCACTACTTTTTGGTTCGAGTGCAATGGGTTTTGTTGCTTTGAAAGTTGTGCTTTGGATAGTAATAATTCTTGGGGTCCTATCACTTTTTGGGTTTGGATTTTATCGATGGAGAGGCCCTATAATAATTGGAACAATCCCTAATATCATCTCTTATCTTGTTGGATAAGGCAAATAATTTTAATTTTGATGTTTGATGTTTGAAAACAAAGTTAGATTAATAGTATGAGCTATATTCCTTTTAGTATATAAACGAGAAATTATTTTAGAATGATATTATACTTCTATGGATACTCTGCTACCAATTAAGAAAAAAATAAAAGATTGTTAAGAATACTTAATCTACCCATCAACACTATGACGATGGGTAGATTAATTGAAAAAATCAGCTGCTCAAAGCTCAAAGCTCAAATCTATCTTTGATAATCCAAGAAGTAATATCTAGTAATACCTGTGGATCAATTGTTATTTCAATTGTTTCATACTCATCAGGAGCCCCTGTTTGTGCAGGTTGGAATAGATGATTTAATCCATTATACACTTTTGTCGTATAGTGGGTGTTCCCACCAGCGGATAATGCATTTTCGATAGCCGGAACATGGAGTGCCGCAGATACTTGGGTATCTTTCGTGCCATTGAGGATCATTACTGGTAAATCTAGCTCTTGTAGGTAGGTTGCTGGATTAAGGGTAAGAAACTTCATGTACCATGGAGAGAATAGGGCTAAAATCTGTGGGTTTGCTTGCTCTTGTGACAATCCAAATGATAGTAACATCTGCAAAACTGATTCTTTTCGATCTTCCAAGGGCATACTTTCATCTAAGACTATGTTATAGATAGCTAGATTTGTTTCAACTGCTTGTGTGATAGCCTGCTCGGGAACCTGTTGGGCTCTAAGAATAGCTGCCGTTTGGTCTTCGAGAACAGCCAATCCATTAACTCCAGGGCCAGCCATCAGTATTAAAAAATCTACATCTGTATTTCTTGTTGCAACGATTGGCCCAATAATGGCTCCTTCACTATGACCAATTATTCCAATATTGCTAGTATCAACATAGGGTAAAGTCTTGAGGTACTCTAAAGCGGATTGTGCATCATCGGCAAAATCAATTGAAGTGGCGGTGCTTGCGTCACCTCCTGATTCAGCAAAGCCCCTATCATCGTACCGTAGGACCACAATTCCAGAGCGGGTGAGGGCATCGGCTAATACCAAAAATGGTCTATGGCCCATCAATTCTTCATCTCTATTCTGAGGGCCAGAGCCACTAACTAATACAACAGACGGGAAAGGGCCTTCTCCTATAGGTCTTGTAATAGTGCCAGCAAGCAAAAAGTCGTCGAAAGATTGAGTAAACAAAACATCTTCACTAATGTAGGGGTAGGGTTTTCGTGGGTCTTGAGGCCTTGCCTTTTCTTGTAGTTCTGTTAAAGAGAGAACTAGTGGAAGCGATTGGCCCATCTGACTAAAAGTTCCAAGAATGTGTTGTGTTTCCTCATCATAGGTTCCAGTAAAAGTTGCTTGCAAAGGGGAGATTTCTATATAAATATTGTTCTGTTCTTGCCGAAGGGATGATACTTTAAAATTTCTGACTCCTTGTGTTGGAATCTGCAACATCGTCTCATCGTATGTATTATCAGAACCAGAGATGCTAAACCCTATTACAAGCGAATTGGTAGGACTTATCGAGAGAGAGCCTTGCCAATAACCAGTAAGATCAATAGTTTCTTCCTCTTCAATCAGAACAGGGGAATCAAATTGTTCTACTGCCATGCTAGAACATCCTGCAATCAGAGTGATGAGCCCTCCAAGTAAAAAACCTTTGATAATTCTCATGATATTTCTCCAAATTTATTAACATGGTGAGTACGACCTCATATACCTCGTAATATCATCATAGTATTTAAGTAAAAAAAGGTCGAACGTATTATAAAAAAAATCGAGCATCAACTTAATTATTGTGTAGAGGGAAAAAGGAAAAACTTGTATCATCTAACATGGATTTTTTAGGAGGCGAGAAGTTATGAATAAAATCAAAACTTTAGTATTGATAACATTAACAGATACTGAGAAAAAGCACTTTACCCAGTTCAATGATAGACTCGATATATCTTTCAAAGATATCAAAGAAGTCCCGATTATGAGAGAAGATATTGAGGATGCTGAAATTATTATCGGATACCCTCCTAAGAAGTTTTTGGAGACTGCAAAGAATTTGAAATGGCTACAAGTGATATCTTCAGGTGTCGATAAATATATGAGAAATGGGATACTTCCAAAAAATACGATCATCACCAATGCAAGAGGTTCTTATGGTGAAGCTCAATCTGAATTTATGTTCTCTATGCTTATCGCCCTCATAAAGAAGCTCCATATCTACCGCGATAACCAAAAGCAATCAAAATGGCAAAGTGAAGGTGATGTAATGATGTTACGAGGTTCAACTGCATTGGTTATTGGCCTAGGTGATATCGGTGGTGAATTTGCAAAACTGCTGAAAGCTTTTGGAGTCTATGTGATAGGAGTAAGAAGGGATGCTACTAAACCTTCACAGGGTGCTGATGAGATCCATTCCTTCACAAAACTAGACTCTCTCATTCCCAGAGCTGATATCATTGCGATGGTTATTCCAGCTTCTCCTGAGACAGAAAATCTTATGAACAGTAAACGAATATCTATGATGAAAAAGGGTGCTGTTCTCGTAAATACTGGAAGAGGAGTTACTGTTGATAATGAAGCTCTTTGTGATGCAGTTGAAAGTGGTCACCTTGCAGGTGCTGCAATAGATGTCTTTAATATTGAACCGATTCCTATGGAACATAGGATATGGGAAATAGAGAACCTCCTTATTACACCACACGTAGCAGGATTAGATTATATGGCCCACAATTGGAGTCACACATTAACTCTCATTCTCGAGAATCTTCAATTATATTGTGAGGGGAAAGAGTTACGCAATAAGGTAGATAAATCTCTCTATGAATTTTCATAAAGACCAAAAGAGGTGTGTGAAATAATGGATAATAGTCGATATTTGTTAACGGGCCCCTCAGTAGTGAGAGGCTCGTTAAGTGAGATTTGTGTTAGAACTTCTTGAATATGCTTTTAACAACATTAGTTTTTGTTTCATTAACTTTTTTGGTCAATTCTTGCTTAACCGATTCTTCTATCAAGAAATCTATCATCTCTTTTGTCCCTTCTCTACGACTTAAGTAGTCTAAAGCACTCATATCATTATTCCTATTTAATTGATGGATACTAGGATAATAAGAAGCGATTGTTTTAAGGACTTCTATGTTCGTAGTAAATCTTGCAGCAAGCATAAGTACTGTATCACCAGCCATTATTGTGTCATCAATCTCATATCCACCAGCTATCTCTTTATGGAGGAATGTTTTTATTGCATCATTATCATCAATGTTAGCGATTAGAAAATTATATGCCTCTTCATTGTTTTTTTCAGAAGTCATACAACCAGCTAATAGGAGTACCGTTGCTAATAGAATTAATAGCATTTTTTTCTTCATTTCTTTATTTTCCTTTAATGGTTTTGTTAGTTTATTATAGAAGCATACATATAAATTAGCAAGAATAGAGTCTCCATTTATAAAAAAAATTATTTGCTATCAGACTGTTGAAGTAGGAGAGAGATTGTAAGGAGTCTTTTCAAAGACATTAAAAGATGACCTATGTTTTAGGGAGTTTCTCATTCTTATGTTTATTTTGGACTTTCTTGGTACATCTCTATCAAATGATGGTAGGGGGTATACGATTACTCGTTATTAATGGAGGATTGTGAGATTATATTCTCAATTGCTGACTCTACCATTCCATATTGAATAAGTTCTTGCTCCAAGCGAATATTCTTTTGAATCAAACCAGAACCAAGTTCTTTATAGAGGTTTTCTTCTGTAGTGGTGAGATGTTGCAGTTCACCAGTAAAAGGCTTTGGTTCTAGAACCCAAGAAGGTCTATGCTCTAAAAGAGTCTCTCTATCCATGAGGAAAGACCTCGTGTGGGAGAAGAGGGAGCGAAATTGATTGAGGATGGCAAATCCATGGGTATCAATATCACCCCAGTACCAGATAGTGACTTTATGAAGCCAAGCACACTCTTTAAGATGGTCAAAATTATACCCTCTTCCAAAAATAACCATACTCTTTTCAGCTAAAGGAAGAGTCAGAGAGCAGATATCATTTTCAATGACAAATACTCGTTGGATAGGCAATTCTTCCCCTTCCTTGTAGAGATTACAAAACTGCTTAGAGGGGAGGGAGATATCACTACACCCCCTGTAGGAAAGCTTGGAATCAAGAAGACGAAATCTTACAAGCTCTGGTTTGCTTAAAAAGCCATAACGCTTCTCAAATTGTGAAATTCCACTATAGGAAAGATCTATCATATTCTCTTCTAGGGTAAGGTCTAACCATCCTGAAAGAAGAGCCATATGCTTCTCAGTAAACTTCGTATCGATTCCATCTAGATCAATCTGTCGCAAATATATCTCAGGTCTTGGATGCTTTTTCATCCACTGCCATAAAAGGAGGAGTTTATCAAGATCTTCAGCAACTTCAAGAAGCTTTATTGGATACTTCAATGCCCATAAATAGAGTCTCTCATCTCGATGTTTTAAGAGCTCACTCATTCGGATGAAGCTCTCCCACTCTTTTCTCTTCCCTAAAAGGGTCGCAAGTTCTTTGGGATTTTCAAATACTAAGCTAGTGGGAATCCTATTCTTACCAAAAAGGCGATGATTCACCTCTTTGTATGTAAGATGAGCCGAAAGCTTAGGATGATCCATAAAACTTCTAATCCATCCACGCACAGCATCATAGTGTTCAGTTATCTGTTTTGTGCTAATTGAAGAGAGTCTATACTCATAAGGGAAACAGCTCGTATGCTTTTTGTAGAAAGAGCCCCGTTCCCAATCGTTAAGGAGTTTTTTATACACTTCTTGTGGAAAAATCATGTTGAGTGCTTCTCCTTCTCTTGTTTATATTCTTCAATAGTGAATGTACGTACTACCGACTCTTTTCCTTCAGGGTTATGAACGAATCCTACTGAAAAGACATAAGGTTCTATAATATGAATTTTTTGTAATGGGGTCACGATGAGTAGCTGCAAGTTAAGTCTCTTGAAGAGGTCTAAGCCATAGTGGGCCGATTCATCAGACCCTCTTCCAAAAGCTTCGTCAATAACTACAAAGCGGAAGGAGCGAGAACGCACTTCTTTCCATTCGAGACCAAACTGATAGGCTAAAGATGCTCCAAGAACAGTATAGGCAAGCTTCTCTTTCTGACCTCCAGACTTTCCCCCTGAGTCAGTATAATGTTCATACTCCTCATCATCTTCTCTCCATCTCTCTGAGGCTGCAAATGCGAACCAGTTTCTCACATCGGTTACTTTATACTTCCAACGTTTATCAAGGTCAGAATAGCCTTCTCTCCCCTTAAAACGGTTGATGAGGCTTTTTACCTGGAGGAACTTTGTTTCGCTATACTGCTGATTAATCTCACCACCTAGAGAGCCTTCAACACAGCTTTTGAGATCTTGCCTGAAGGTTCGAATTTCTACATCATTCGTGTTCATCGCTTCAAGGAGGATGTAGCGATCCTTGTTATAGTCGATTTCGTGAAGGGATTTGTTAATCTGGGCTACACGTTCTTTAATTTGTTGATGCTCTTTGTTAAGTCGAGCCTGAAAACCGGCAATCTCACGGATAGTATTTTCATTGAGCAATACTTTGAACTGCTCTTCAAATTTAGGAAGGTTTTCATTGCTGAGTTCTTCTAAAATCTTACGATACTCTTTACCAGAGTCGATGGAGGGATCCATTTCTCGAGTCTCAGTTGGGTATTCTCTATTATAATCAGCCATCGCTGATATAATAGAATCTCGCACTCTTTCAAGTCGTTTCTTAGCAGTATCTATCTCGGTTTGTATCTTGTCCCGTAAAAGACGCTCTGAGTTATCACATCTTTCGAGAGAGAGGGTCTTCTCCCCTAGGTATTGTGGAATTTTGTTTTCTATATTTGCACAAATTGTTTCAATTTCTCTAGGTGGCTCTTGGAGAAGTTGCTCCATTATTACCAGTTGTTCACGAAGTACCTCGATTCTACTTTCAATCTTACCTGTTCTAATGAGAAGTTCAAATTGTTCATTTCCCTCAAGACTAAGCCTCTTCTTGATTTGGGAGAGTCTTTCTTGAAGGTTCTGTAGGATGTCAGAGTGGCTCTCAATTAATTGTATCTCAGAGAGAATCTCTTCTATCCTTGCTGATAGAGTTTTCCAGTCGAGCTCTTCATAGGAGTCAAAATTTATTACAGTTTTAAGGTCTTGAACCTGATTCTCAATTTGCTCTTTCTTATTTGCTATTTTTAATAGTTTGGAATCTAGATTCTGTATGATTAGATCCTTCTCGCTCTTCAGTCTTTCTAATTCAGCAATTTTAGCTCTATTTATCCAGCCTAGCACATAAATTCTTTTGTCTGAGATGTCAAATCGGTCATCTTTTTCGTGATAGGTCGCATTTCCTTTAATCTGGCCTGATTGTGTGAGTCCCCTACTTACACGATTGAACTCTTCAATATTCTCACAGCACAGGAGATCCCAATACTTATAAGTAATTTCTTTTTCGAGCCAAGAGGAGTAGATGGACTCCTTCTTGATCATTAGTTTGTTAATAATTGAACTTGGAAGAATCTCTTTTGGTTGTTTTTGCCCTTTATTAGTCACTCGATAATAGACTAATCTTCCCCTAAGGTGGGTTGAATCGACCCATTGCGAAATTGTTTTATAAAGAGAATCGGGAATGAGGAGAGTGAGGGCGAAAGATCTCATCACTCGCTCTATAGCCCCTTCCCAAGATGATTGGTTTGGACTAACTGCTAAGAGTTCCCCGATGAAAGGGAGGAGAGATTCTTTTATGGAGAGTTCTGAGCAAAGTTGTCTTCTAATCTCAATTTGCCTCCTATCTATGTTGCTTTTTCTCTCTTTGAGGCTATTGATTTCATCTATAAGGGCCTTTTGTTCTTCTCTTTCGTTACGAACGTTGTAGTCGAGTTCTGATTTTCTACTCTCAATTTCGTTGCGCTCTTGGATAACCGTTATCATTCGACTTTGAGAGGTACTCTGGTTAGCAAAGAATTGTTCAATTCCTTCAAGTTGGGAGAGACCAAGTCTTTTAGCTATTGCTGTATACTCTTCAGCTCTTTTTAATCTAGAGTTTTTTTCTTTTTCAATGCTCTCTTTCTTGCTATATAGAAGTTCAAGACGTGCCCCTCCGTTAGCAGCAATAGATTTGGTTATCTCATCTCGATCACTTTGTAAGGAGCTGATTAGACTTTTTACCCTTTCGAGTTTCTGGTTTTCTCTTTCTTGTATTTCAAGTTCCTTATCGAGTCGATCTGTTAAAAATCCTCTCTTACGCTCTGCAAAATAGTATTTGAGTTCATCTCGTATTTCAATTTTATCAATTACTTCCTGATCAACGGTTTGGTAACGATCAAGATTGGTAACGAGGGGACTTAGGGTTTGAATCTGGCTTTTAGCTCGTAATATTGCATTATGAGATCTATCTAAATCCTCAAAATGTTGTATTAGATTGTTAATAGGATTAATAGCATCAAAAGGCTCTAACATGTGGTCTTGAACAAAGGATGTGAGGTTTCCTACCGTTTTTAGGGAAACTGTCTGGTGAAATAATTCCAACGCTTGTTCGTTTTTTAACCCAAACCGCCTACGGAATGCTGCCCCATACTCAGGAAAGCTCTGATAGACTTCTATAGCATCCTCTTTCTTGAGAATTCTCTTGAGAGTTGATAGTTCTTTGCCAAAATTGGAAAGATCGTCTTTAATTGAGAGTACTCTATCAGCTACGATAAAGAATCTATCGGGCTGTCCAGTAGCATCTTTCTGATAAAAGACTTGGGCTAAAGAGACATACTGAGATAGCACTTGGTTATAGAAGACTCCAAGGATGACTGAGTGAGTAGTTCCTACTTCTCTTAATGGAACTGGTTTTGTGGCATATCCTCCATCGCTACGTTCTGATTTATAGTAGCCCATAACGTAAGATCTTAAAGAACGTTCCTTGAAGTCTGCTCCAGCTGCTTTGTTATAAGCTACCCGTTGGGAGGGGACAAGTAGCGTAGTAATTGCATCAACGAGGGTCGATTTCCCTGAGCCAATATCACCCGTGAGGAGGCTATTTTTCCCCATAAGATTTAAAGTGACGATCTTGTTATGAAATGTTCCCCAATTATATACCTGAACTTCAGAGAGTCTAAAGCCAGCAGTACTATCATCTTCAGCAAATTCAAAAAACCCATCAAGCATCATCTTCTCCTTGTTCTTCCGATTCTGAACCATGAGTCAGATACTCTTCTAATTTTTCATTAAATTGACTTAACCACTGGGAATCAATATAGGCTTTAAGAATCCTTTTAACTTCAAATTTATCCTTTTTAGCATCCAAGAATCTGATAAACCCTAAATCATGGATCCGTTGCAAGTGGGCGTCAATTCGTTTAAGAGTTTTTACTTCATTATTTGAGGCTGGGAAGAAGGCTGATACCATATCTGATAACTCACTTGCTTCAATGATAAGACGAGGTTCACTAGAATAAGTATCGTGCTCTGTT
>SABI01000231.1 GCA_009929055.1 Spirochaetia bacterium
GCATACTATGACCCTACACCTAGACAAGAAGCCAAGATAAAATTTATTCTAAATCATAAAGTGTTAAAATATTTCTTATATGTTAGTGATTACGAAAGAATAGTTAGAAAGTTGTTAAGAAAACAGCAATAAAACACTGAAGCCCCTTAAATAGGGGCTTTTTTGTTGCTTAAGTATATAACAGCATTCTAACGTGCGTTTTAAGCCCCTTTTTAGCCCTTTATGGGCTTTTTTACTATTAAGATGATATAACATTCATGTTAGGATTAAAACGTCTTAAAACCCTCAAAAATTAAGTATTTTCAAATCACGACAACGGAACCACGTGTTTCATCTCCTCATGCGTGTACACTCGTGTTAGGCGCATTGTACAAAGGAAGCGATTATAACGACCTCACGACCACATATATACGCCTCACGCACGACCCTTGAGCAACACTAAAAAGCCTCACGCATACATGCCACGCATAAGGCGCATTGTACAAAGGAAGCGATTAAAAACACATCACGCATTGCATATACGCATGATACGCATTGTACAAAGGAAGCGATTAACATGACACGCATGAATGAAGAAAAAAAAGAGAGGTGCTTTACGCACCCCTCACGAGGGGGAGAGTTATACTAACTCTCTTTTTACGCCCTCAAGTTGGAACTTCCCAAAGTCTAGCGTTGCACCACCTGCAAGAGCCATGATATTCGCTTGAATTAAGGCTTCAGCATCTTTTCCACGTACCCATGTCTTGAGTGTCGCAAGTAAGCCTTGCTCAGTGAGGTCAAATCTTTCTCCAGCCTTACGTACTTTCTTTGCTGTGTCAGGTGTATCTACGAGTTGTATTCTTGTCGCAACGATAACTTTCTCTTTCTTCTCACGAGTAGGTTTCACGAGTGTCTTGAGAGTTGCTAACTGTTCAGGTGTGAGTGCACTCACTAATGCTTGTAAATCTAACGCTTGTTTTGTAGCCATGGTTTTTCTTACCTCCGTTGCTAAAGAGTTCTTGAGAACCTTTGCACTTTCAGTCTACCAAACTCTAATCAAACTGTCAACTACATTTTTACGAAGTAAAAATAAACACGTATTATACCTATACGTGAGACTTTGCCAAAAACCCTCACGTGATCCGTGAGACTCTAACCTCACGTCATGAGGCACGACCGAAGCAATCTTTACAACACACACGACCAAAGCAACTTTACGCACAAGAGAAACTCTTGACCTACAAACTCTCCTCGCGAGGACACACCCTAGGACACATGCACCATGCAAGAAATCTCACTTGGCAAAATCTCACTTGAGAAACTCCCTTCGTGCTTGTCCATATGACACATTGTACAAAGGAAGCGAATTCATTTTTATACTCTCTTAGAGAGTATAACTTTTTTTCGACAATTTTTCAAGTATAAGCGTAAAAATTTTAGGGGGGTTTTCAGGTTTTATGAAAATGGGGTTCGGAGTGGAAATGATGTTTTACTCCTCTCTCAGTACAACGGTGTACTCATTCTTTCTCCAACTTCACTTTCTACTTGAAATTTCCATCAAAATTCTATAATATATATATATACTATGTATATAATATATTATAGGTAGTCCATTCAATAAATAATCCTATAACACAAGCAGTTATGAAAGCACTTTCATTCTTCTTACATTTAGGAGGTACTACTCTAACAGTACACATTTCATTTTTGGTACTACTCTAATAGTAAACCTAAATAAAAATGACTACTACTCTAACAGTATACCATACTACTAAAACAGGAGCAAAAAGTAGTTTTTTCTCCAGAGTCGTTTTCTCCAAAAACCCAAAAACCCTCAAAAATTTTTTGCCTTATGTAGCGCGGGATTTACGGGCATATCAGCCACTGGTATACAGGTACATTAGCCAGACGTGACATACGCACGTTTTTTGCTTTAGCAAAAAAGAGTTGCAAAATTGCAAAAATAGTGTTAAACTATTAGTGAATTGAAAAACTGAAAAATTAGAAAGGTGGTAGCATATGACTTATGAAGAAGTAATAAAAATTGTGAATGAGTATAAAGAACAGCGAAAGGCTGAACTGTTTCAAGCAGTGCACAATATTAATACCATAGGACTTAATGTTTGTCTTCGAGTATATGATTATGTTAATGATGAATTTTATACAGAAAACTGTTATGACGACGTGAGTTTAGAAGACGCTATCAATTTGTGTATTAGTAGACAACAAGACTGTGGAGGTTTATGGTCAATTAGTATAGAAAAAGATGATGGATACAGTTGGGTTGAAGTTGGTTCTACATTTATTGAATGGGATTTAGAAGACTTAAGACAAAACGACGGGAGGGAATCTATATATGATGCTTTTTTACTATGATACGAAACAAGAAGTAAATCTTCACCCAACAGGACATTTAATTTACACAAAAGAGGTTGAGGCTTATGGTAGTAAATACATTGAGAGTGCCATTCTATATGTGTATAAGAAAAATGAACGTATTTATGTAGAAGCAAGTGATAAAGACAAAATTGTCACACCTGCAAGAAAGAAGGCTATTGGCTTGGCTATTGAAAGTAAACTTGAATCACACCTATTAAGTGACAAGATAAACTTACTCAAAGATATTAGTGGAGGTAAGAAACTATATGAACTTATCCGTAAACAAAATATATAGACCTACGGGTGAAGGTTTGAATTTTAAGTATATGGTGGTAAATCTTAGAAGTGACCGACTATATAGACTGATATCACTAGATGGAACATCGGATGGTATACACCATTATGAAATATTACATTTAGATGGTACAAAGACAGGTAGTTCTAACACTTTTTTCTCACACCATTTTAAGGAATGGACTGCTAATAGGGTGAGCATATATGAGTGAGTTTAAGATTGGTGACTTAGTTGTAATGAAAGACGGTTCACATGTTAATTACTATGAGATTACTGATATCTCAATAGATGAGAGTGTAGTATTTGCTACCATATACAATATAAAAACTAACGTACCTTGGTCTACAAGTATACGGTTAGAGACAAGTCGTTTGAAACACTACAAAATAAAAACAGAAAGGACGTCTATATATGACAAATTTTAATGCTGGAGATTTAGTGGTTGCAACTGAAGATGGACTAAATTTTAGTTATTCATGTGTAGATTTACATAGAAATTGTTTCTACATAGTTACACATGTAGAAGATGATTTTTGGGTACATCTCGAAGCATATTATAAAGATACTTGTTTAAGAGAACAACGATATGATAACTCGTTTCATTCCGAACACTTAACACATTGGACTAAACGTGTTAAACAATCAATATACGAGGAGGGTATAGTATGATGTATTATTTTTGGATTGGTGAAATGGTGCTCATCGTAGCGCAGAACGTTAAAGAGGCTTATGTTAAAGCAAGATTGTATGCTAAAGACACGAAACATAAACGTGTGAGACTGATGGAGGTTGCTTAAAATGAATGTTACGCTTAATGATATGAAACGTATACATATTAACATGTTACGTAAATTTGATGAAGCATTTGAAGAGATTGGTATTGACGGTGTAAAGATTGGAGTGAATAATTTGTTTAGTCGTGTAGGCTGGGTAGACGGTGTGTTATATGGAAACCATTTTGAAATGGACAATAGTTATGTGTCAAGATGGGGGGCTGAACCTATCACTAAGATTACTTATAGTGCTGAAACAACACCTAGTCAAAAAGGTATATTTACGAGAAAGTTTAAGGCTATTGTAACAGAGACTGCGAAAGAGTTATTTAGTCAAATGTATGATAACACCGTAGATATGAAAAAAATTAACAAAGTTGCACTAAGTAGTGGTGCCCCTTCACCAAATTTACTGTTGTTATCATATCATGACGATAAAGTATTTGACATTCTAGATAATGGTTATGAGGTGATAAAGGGTGCCAAGGTTCTTGACTTGTATGATTTCTTGTTAACAATTAAGTCTATTGAGAC
>SABI01000232.1 GCA_009929055.1 Spirochaetia bacterium
GAGTTATGCCTTAGAATTAATCTTCATGAAAGGCAGAACAGCGAACAGGTCATCGCGATCGATGATGGTCTCGATCACACCCTGCTCAAGTTCGTTGTTAGACAGCTTTTCAGCTTCATCACGCAGTAATGGCATCTTTCATTTCCCTATGATTTAAGATGTTACTTGAGTCCGATTTTCCCCAGACCGGAGGTCAACTTATCCATAGTCGACTTGCTCTTCGGCTGGTTTACTTTGTGGGTCGGTTTGCTATTGGAACCAGCACCCTGCTTGGCTTCGCTGCGCAACAGTGCGTCAGCTTCCGGATCTGCAATCATCGGATTGATTCCGTACTCTTTAAGTTCATTGACAATATCAACGACTCTAGTATTTCTAGTATCCGGACAATTTTCTTTGAACGTAAAACCTAGAATCGCCACTTTAGCATCTTTAACTGGTACATCTGCTTTTATGAGATTCTTAACTAAATTCTCGACTACAAATTTGCCCATATCATCATTGATTCTTCTTCCTGAAAGAATGATTTGTGAGTGGTATCCTAATTGTTCTGCTTTGTATGTGAGGTAATAAGGGTCTACACCAATACAGTGTCCTCCAACTAGTCCTGGGAAGAAGTTAAGGAAGTTCCACTTCGTTCCTGCTGCTTTTAACACAGCTTTAGTGTCGATCCCCATTTTGTTAAAAATAATAGAAAGCTCATTCATAAATGCAATATTTATATCTCTTTGTGAGTTTTCAATAACCTTTGCTGCTTCAGCTACTTTAATTGATTGTGCTCTATGTACTCCGGCATCAACCACAAGGTCGTAAACTTTCGCAATATTATCAAGAGATTCTTCATCCATACCAGACACAACTTTTACGATAGTCTCTAGTCTATGTACTTTATCACCGGGATTGATTCTCTCAGGAGAGTATCCTACTTTGAAATCTTCACCACATTTCATTCCTGATTCCTTTTCAAGAATTGGAATACAGATTTCTTCTGTAACACCTGGATAAACAGTAGATTCAAATACAACAATTGATCCTTTAGTAAGATTTCTCCCAACTGTTCTACTTGCCGATTCTACTGGTTTTAAATCAGGAGTATGATCAGCATTTACAGGCGTAGGAACGGCAACGATATGAAATTTTGCTTCTTTGAGTTTATTCTCATCTGCTGTAAACTCAACAGTAGTTGCTTTGATGACATCATCTCCAACCTCTTTTGTTGGATCGATCCCTTTTTTGTATAACTCAACTTTCTCCGTACTAATATCGAATCCAATGACATTAACCTTCTTAGCAAATGAAACTGCTATTGGCATACCTACATAACCAAGACCCACAAGCGAGATTTTTTCTTCACCATTCTTAATCTTTTTATATAAATTCATAATAACTAACTCCTTTATATTAAATCCATAGTTTGCATGATAGACTTATTTACAATATTTACATCGTACTTTTCTTTAGCAAGATTCAAACTGCGTTCTGCCATAATCTTATTTATTTCTTGATCTTCTATTAGAAATCTCATCTTCTCAACTAAGCCATTTATGTCTTTAACAGATACAAGGAACCCATTATATCCATCTGTGACAGTTTCCCTACATCCGGGAGCATCACTGGTTATAATTGATCGTCCTATTGCCATTGCTTCAAGTACAGTCTTAGGTGTTCCTTCATGATAAGAAGGTAATATATAAGTGCTACATTGTTTTAGATAAGGCCTAACATCGGTCTGTTCTCCAAAATATTCGATAATACCTTCGTCTATGAAAGGCTGCAACTCTTCTGGTTGTAATGCCGATGGATTGCTATCATAAGGTCCCACAAGTAAACATCTAACTTCAGGATATTCCGACTTAATTTTCTTGCTAGCTTCCAAATATTCCATTATACCTTTATCTTTAATTAATCTACCTATAAACAAAAATGCCGGTATTTCAGGCAAAGGCTCCGATCTAAACTTCTCAAGGTTAACACCTGATCCATTAATAATCACGATTTTATCTTCTTTAATAAGTCCGTTATTTATAAACTCACTTTTATCATCATTATTTTGGAAGAACACCTTCTTGCTTGCATTACAAGCCAAACGATATTCTGTCTTCATAATCATTTTTAATATTTTATTCTTAAGTCCTTCTCCTCTGAAAATCGATCCAAGACCCGCTATAAGTGGATATACTTCATTAATGCTATTAGCTTTTGCTGCAAGACTTCCGTAAACTACAGTTTTTGCTTGGTATGCAAATATCTTATCTGGCTCCTCTTTTTTCATAAACTGCTTAAGCTCTCGATAAGTTCTTAAATCACTAAACGGGTTTATTCCATTTCTTTCCACAAAGAGTTGCTTATAATGAATTCCATTTTCGTCAAACTTGCTCTTCCAGTTTGATTCAGGTTCTGGTCCTAAAGCTATGACAGAATGTCCATTTTTTATAAAATCTTTCATCATATCCATACGAAACCAAAATAGTGATGACGTATGGCTTGAGAGTACAGCTATTTTCATATTGTCAATCCTACCTTCATCACTTAATTACTTCCTCAAATACTGATTCACTTCAACTTTAATGCCATCTTCAAAACTCATGGGATTATAATTGAAATCTTTCTTGGCTTCGGCATGAGGATAACTTCTGTCTTCACCCATACGTTGCACTCTTTCTACATAATTTATTTTTCCAAGAGTCAGCATCTTGGCTATTTGGGCAAGTAGAACCCCAAATCCTAAAGGAACACTGACAAAGGTTGTTTTCTTATTAAGGTTATCGCTTATCATCTTAAAAACTTCTATCATCTGTAGAGGCTTTTCTCCTGATAGGTCATATGCTTTTCCAGTTGTATTTTCAGGAGATATAAGAACTGTATAGAATGCTTTCCCCAAGTCTCTAGCGTTAACTGGCTGTATTAAACTCTTACCGCCGTTAATAACTGGCATAATCCTCAATCTATCTATCATCTTTATAAACTTACTCATGTTGCTATCACACAGATCACCGTAGATCATAGTTGGTCTAACAATCGTTACTTCTGTAGGACAGTTTGGATCTACAGTCATTTCTTTAACTTTCTTCTCCACATCCTTATATCCTTGAGAAGCATATTTGAAATTGGAGTATATTCCTGTTGTATGTACTAAAATTGATCTCTTCACATTGTTCTCGATAGCTGCCTCCACAATCATCGGTGAATGGTGGATGTTGTAGATATGCATGATGTTATCTACACCATTGACAGCTTTTCTTACGAATTCCTTGTTATTGAGATCTCCATAAACCTTCTCAATATTTAATCCGCTGTTATCCAACATTGAAGTGTCAGATGTCTCCCTAACGATGCAGCGGATTGGTCCTTCATATTTATGATCAATAAGTTCTTGTAGAAAATATCTACCTGTATGTCCTGTAATCCCTGTCACTAATAACATCTGCTCACCCCTAATGTTTCGCTGACTCTTTATCAGCTTTTTTAACCCCAGTCCCACCTTCAACAACACCATCAGTCCTTAGGACGCTTATCACAGTCCCAAAGAAGCATCTGACATCCATCATGAACCCAATCTTCTCAGCGTACTCTCCATCAAGTCTTGCCTTAACATCAATCTCAAGTTCATCTCTACCATTAATCTGTGCCCATCCTGTAAGACCAACAGGCACGTCATTCGCACCATACTTATCTCTTTCTTCAATCAGATCATACTGATTCCACAGAGCTGGCCTTGGACCAATGATGCTCATTTCACCTTTAAAGATGTTGATGATTTGAGGCAACTCATCCAGAGATGTTTTACGTAGGAACTTACCTACTTTCGTAATCCACTGGTCTGGATTCTCCAGTAGATGTGTTGGCGTGTCCTTTGGTGTATCAATACGCATAGTTCTAAACTTCAATATATTAAAATGACTCTTATGGATCCCCACTCTCTTCTGTTTAAAGAGCACAGGTCCAGGGGAGTCTAATTT
>SABI01000233.1 GCA_009929055.1 Spirochaetia bacterium
GAGATTACAAAGTATCAATATGGACTTGATTGGACTATGCTTCTAATAACAGATGTACGAAAAGAAGATTCTATATTATTAACAAGTACTTATTTAACGAATGAAAAAGAGCTTATCTACCCTTTGATTGGAAAACAAACGTACTCATTAGAGAAAGTTCTTTCAAGGAAGAAGCAATTACTACCAGAGATTATTAGGGTCATTGAAGAGTTTCATTAAATTAGAGTGGGTTTATTGAGAGGATTGATGGAATAGATTTAATACTCTTTACGACCTTTTTAAAATCTTCCTCATTTCCTACTTCCATCGTGAAACTCCCATTGAGACGATCACTCTCTCCATCATTGAGTCGCCCTTCTATAAGGTGTCCGCTATACTTCTTTATAGCCCCTTCAATTTCTGCAAAGAGGTCTTGGGTAACTTTACTAACTACTCTAAATCTTCTTGTTAAACGAGGTTCAGCTATCTCCCATTCTACTTCTATACTTCGTTCCTTAATTTCAGTCATGTGTTTCAGATTTTTACATGTTTTTTGGTGAACAATAATTCCTCTTCCTCTTGAAACATATCCAATAATTGCATCTCCACGACGGGGGTTACAGCAAGATGCTAATGAAATCATCATATTCTTTTCATCACCTACTTTAAAAGTGACTCGAGAATTGTCTAAAACAGTTCTTACTATTTCACCTGACTCATTTAATATCTCGGGTTCAGGAGTCTGTGGTACAGGTGGCTCAATTCGTTTTTTAGCAATAATATTTTTATCAATAATAAGTGAATCATCATTTTTATTGAGCCAAGAGCGAATTTTTCTCCTTGCATTAGTCGTTTGTGCAAGGCGTAACCAGTTTACATTTGGGTGGGCATTAGGGCTCGTGAGAATTTCAATTACTTGAGTATTTTTTAATGGTTGGTTGAGGGGGATGATAGAGCCATCAGCTTTAGCTCCTGTGGTATGATTTCCTATTTCAGTATGAATATGATAGGCAAAGTCAAGGGCTGTTGCATTTGCAGATAATTCAACAATGTGTCCTTGAGGAGTAAATACATAGATAGTATCTTTGAGTAACTCCCCTTTGAGGTCATCAAGGAATGTTTCACTCTGTTCAATTTCATTGCTCCATGTTTTTAATTTATGAAGAATTTTTGTGAATTGTTCACTATCTTTTTTTATCCAAGAAGCGGCATCACCAATGCCTGATGTTGATTTATAGACCCAGTGAGCCGCAACGCCATATTCTGCTGTTGCATGCATTTCACGAGTTCTAATTTGGACTTCAAGAATCTTTCCATCAAGGGCCATCACTGTTGTATGGAGAGACTGGTAGTTGTTGGCTTTTGGCATGGCTATATAATCTTTAAATCTACCTGCTATTGGGGGCCATAATCTATGAATTAGTCCAAGAAGTGTATAACACTCCCCAACAGAGTCACAGATAATTCTTACCCCAAGGATGTCTCCCATCTCTTCAAGTTCAACTTTTCTTTTTTTCATCTTGAGGTAGACACCATAGGTGTGTTTAGTTCGTGAGTTTACAAGGACATTTCCTAACCCTTGATCGGCACAAGTTCGATATATAATCTTTTCTATTCGACCAAGATAGGCTGTTCTCTCACTCTTTTTAGATAATAAGAATTCTTCAATATATTGATAAGTTTCAGGTTTAATTATTTTTAAAGATTGATCTTCTAATTCCCCTTTTAACCAACTCATGCCAAGTCGGTCTGCAAGAGGGGCAAAGATATCGAGTGTTTCGTTAGCAATTTCTTTTGCCCGCTGAGGGGAGAGGTGTTGGAGAGTTCTCATATTATGGAGTTTATCTGCAAGTTTAATAATAATAACTCTCACATCTTTACTCATTGCAAAGAACATCTTTCGTATAGTTTCAGCTTCTTGCTGGCTTTTGTTTTTTGCCTTTAGGGCAGAAATCTTCGTTTCCCCTTCAACAAGGTCGGCTACTGTTTCTCCAAACTTTTCTTTTAGCATGTCAAAAGTGATCTCTGTATCTTCAATGGTGTCATGAAGAAGGCCTGCGATGACCGTATCAACATCCATATTTATAGAGATGAGAATTTCTGCTACTGCATAGGGGTGAATAATGTAGGGTTCTCCAGAGTGTCTCTTTTGGTTCTCATGGGCAACACATGCATATCGAGCAGCTTCTGCAATTCTTTCTTGTTCACTTTTTGTGTATTTATAAGCTTTTTGTATAAACCTATTGGTTAACTCTTCGTACATGCATATCTCCCTGATACGAGCCGTCTCTTATTCCCAAGATCTGTGTAGTATGTTACTTCATTAAATCCTTGGAAAGTAAATTCTTTCATAACCGCCTCTATTTGTCTATAATCACATTCAATCACAAGAGAACCCTCTTTGTGTAGATGTCCTTTACTTATAGAGATAATACTTTTTATTAAAGATAGTCCATCCTCACTTTCATCTAAGAGGGCTAATGAGGGTTCATGTAATACATCTTTACTTAACTCTCGATACCATGATGGAGCTATATATGGTGGATTTGATACGATAAGGGTGAATAATCGACCATCAAAAGCATCAAATAAATTGCTTTCTACAAATTCAGTGATTGGAGAATCTAATGAAATACTATTAATATGTGCAACGTGTAATGCTTTGCTACTGATATCACTAAGGGTTACTTTTGCCTCTTTATGCTCTAAAGCGATAGTGATTCCAATACAACCACTGCCTGTACACAAGTCAAGGACACTCTTTTCTCCATCTATCTTTTCTAATATAGAGAGGGCCGTTTCAACAAGAACTTCAGTATCTCCTCGGGGGATAAGGACATCAGGGGTAACAAGAAATTCCCTTGCATAAAACTCTTTCTTTCCTATGATATAAGCAATAGGGGTGTGATCTAGTCGAAAAGAGAGAGCTTTATGAAAAGAGGCTATTTGATGTGGGTCTAATTCCTCCTCGTAATGAGTATACAATTGTTCTCTTGTGAGATTTGTTACAAATGAGAGGAGTAAAGAGGCCTCTAATAGTGGTGTGTCACTTATTGCATGTTGCTGAAACTGTTTTACAGCCCCATTCAAGGCCTCTTTGATTCTCATCAAATAAGGTCCTTTAAAGCCTCTTCTGCACTTGCCATCTTTAGGGCTTCGACTATTTCATTAATATCACCCTGGAGGGCTAATTCAAGTTTATAGAGAGTGAGGTTAATTCTGTGGTCAGTAATTCTATTTTGAGGGAAGTTGTAGGTTCTGATTCTTTCGGATCTATCACCTGAACCAACTTGGCTCTTTCTATTATCACTTCGCTCTTTTGCTTTTCTCTCCTCTTCTAAATCAAATAATCTTGATCTAAGAACTCGTAAAGCTTTAGCTTTATTCTTTATCTGTGATTTTTCATCTTGGCAAATAACAACAAGACCTGTGGGGAGGTGAGTAAGTCGTACTGCACTATCTGTTGTGTTAACTGATTGTCCACCAGGGCCACCTGAGCGCATTACATCAATCTTTAATTCTTCTTGTTTTATCTCAATGTCGGTATCTTCTGCTTCAGGCAGTACTGCAACAGTAACAGCCGATGTATGGATTCTGCCACCAGACTCAGTTTCAGGAACTCGTTGAACACGGTGGACACCACTTTCATAGCGTAAGTTTCCATAGACGTTCTTTCCTGATACCGAAAATATGATTTCTTTAAATCCACCGATACCTGTTTCATTTGCACTAATAAGTTCTACTTTCCATCGAGAATTCTCTGCAAAATGAGAATACATCTTAAATAAATCAGCTACAAAGAGGGCTGCTTCTTCTCCTCCCGTTCCTGCGCGAATTTCCATGATAATATTTTTCCCTTCGAGAGGGTCTGGTGGAATAAGGAGCAATCTGCTTTGAACTTCAAGGGTATCACGCTCTTCCTTTAGTGCATTTATCTCTTCTCTTGCCATTGCAATGAT
>SABI01000234.1 GCA_009929055.1 Spirochaetia bacterium
TGAGCAAATAGTGACAGTAGTTATGAAATCTTCTTCCTTCGCCTTATGGGCAGTTATTCCAACTCCTCCCCTTCCCTGTGCTTTATATTCGGAAAGAGACAGTCTCTTGATGTAGCCCTGATATGTCATTGTCACAGCAACATCTTCTCTCACAATAAGATCTTCATAATCAATTGCTGCTGGGTCAAAACTAATTTCTGACTTTCTAGGTCTAGCATACAGCCTTCTGACTTCGAGAATTTCTTCTCTTACAATTGAAAGTACTCTTTCTGGTCGGGCTATAATATCGTTGTAATCTTCGACTGCTTTATTTAGTTCTTCAAGTTCAAGATTAAGCTTATCTACTTCAAGGGAGGTAAGTCTACCCAACTTCATTTCCAATATGGCGTTAGCTTGTTTTTCTGAAAGTTCAAATCGTTCAATCAACCTTGTTTTTGCTTCAGCGGTCTCTCTGGACTTCTTGATTATCGCAATTACTTCATCAATGTTTGCTTCTGCAATAACTAATCCTTTAACAATATGTTGACGTTCCTCGGCCTTATTCAGAAGGAATCTAGTTCTTCTTACAGTTACTTCAATTTGATGATTGATGTAAGCCATTAATATCTCTTTTAAGGTCATTACTCTAGGAGTTCCCTTATCAAGAGCGAGAAGTATCATGTTGTCTTTAATCTGAAGCTGAGTTTGTTTATATAGTGTATTTAAAACAACTTTGGGAGAGGCATCCCTTTTGAGCTCAATAACAATTCTCATACCGTCTCTATCGCTATGATCCATGATATTGGAGATCCCATTGAGTTTCTTGTCTTTCACCTGTTCGGCAATAGCTTTAATGAGATTAGCCTTATTAATCTGGTAGGGAAGTTCAGTTACTATGATGTAATTTCTTCCATCTTGTTCTTCGATTTCACACCTTGCACGAATAACTACGCCTCCACGCCCAGTTTTATATGCCTGTTGGGCAGCCGCTCTCCCCAGTATAAAACCTCCAGTAGGATAATCGGGAGCAGGAATGTACTGAACTAGATCCTCTGGATCAAGTTCTGGATTGTCTATTAATGCAACAGTCGCATCAATTACCTCTCCTAAATTATGAGGGGGGATATTAGTTGCCATACCTACAGCGATTCCTTCTGCTCCGTTAACCAAAAGATTGGGAAATCTAGCAGGCAAAACCGTGGGTTGCATTAAAGTATCATCAAAGTTAGGATAAAAATCTACGGTTTCTTTTTCAAGATCTTTAATAAGTTCTGCGGCAATTTTTGTAAGTCTAGCCTCAGTGTACCTTTGTGCAGCCGGCGGATCCCCATCAACTGATCCGAAGTTTCCATGTCCGTCAACTAAGGGCTCGTTAATTGAGAAGTCTTGCGCAAGCCTTACTAACGCATCATATACCGAACTGTCTCCATGAGGATGATACTTACCCAAAACTTCACCAACGATACGGGCACATTTCTTGTGAGGGTTATTATGTGTATTGCCCAAATCGTTCATAGCATACAGAATTCTTCTGTGAACGGGTTTAAGACCATCTCTGACATCTGGAATAGCCCTTGTAACGTTAACGGCCATTGCGTATGCAATAAAAGATTTCTGCATCTCATCTATGACTTTTATCTCACGGATCTTAGTCTTATCAAGAATATCTTTAATGTTTTGAATGTTTTTGTTTGTTTTATTATCCATATTACACGTCGAGCTCCTTTACCAATGTCGCGTTTTGTTCAATAAACTCTCTTCTAAGGTCGACTATATCTCCCATCAACATAGAGAATATCGAATCGGCCTCCTCGGCATCTTCTACTGTAACCTTTAAGAGGGTTCTGGTTTCGGGATTCATAGTTGTTTCATATAGCTGAGTAGCGTTCATCTCTCCAAGACCTTTATATCTTTGAAGATCATATCTTGCTCCCCCGATTGTGTCTAGATACTGTCTCAATTCTTCATCCGAATAGAAGTACCTTTCCTCTTTTCCTTTCGTAACTTTATAAAGAGGAGGAAGTGCTATGTATATGTGCCCATTAACAATTAAGGGCTTCATAAATCTGAAAAAGAATGTTAGAAGCAATATTCTGATGTGGCTACCGTCAACGTCAGCATCAGTCATGCATATTATTCTGTCATATCTTCTCTTGGAAAGATCAAAATCATCTCCATACCCACATCCAAAGGCTGTAAACATTGATTTAATTTCTTCATTATCCAATATTTTGTGAATCCTAGCCTTCTCAACGTTCAAAATTTTTCCTCTAAGTGGCAGAATTGCTTGATACTGTCTATCCCTTCCCTGCTTTGCTGTTCCGCCTGCGGAATCTCCCTCGACGAGGTATATCTCACAGTTCATTGGGTTGGTATCTATACAATCGGCTAGTTTACCAGGAAGTGCCGTGCTGTCCATGGCAGTCTTTCTAAAGCTTTCTCTGGCCTTTCTGGCCGCTTCTCTAGCCCTCTGCGCGTTAACACTCTTGTTTATTAATTCTTTGGCCTCCTTGGGGTTTTCCTCGAGGAATTCGGAGAATTTGTCAGTAAAAACTTTTTTCACAAACTCACGCATAGTAGAATTGCCCAATTTTGTCTTAGTCTGCCCTTCAAACTGAGGATTAGGAAGCTTTACGTTTATTACTGCGACAAGTCCTTCTCGGACATCTTCTCCAGACAGCTTTTCCTCTTCTTTAAGAAGCTTAAGTTGAGTTCCAAAATCGTTTATTACTTTTGTTAGCGCGAATTTGAAGCCATCTAAATGAACTCCTCCTTCTTCGGTCTTAATGTTGTTTGCAAAGGTATATATTGCCTCATTGTAGCCACAATTATATTGCAACGCTATCTCGACTACTTGCTCATTACATTCCTGATACATATATATAACGTGCGGAAGCAATGTTTCTTTGCCTTTATTGAGTTGTTCTACAAAGTTTACAATACCCTCTTCGTTATAATATGATTCAGTTCTCTCTTTTCCTTCTCTCTCATCGGTAAAAGTGATTCTAAGACATTTATTCAAAAATGCAAGTTCTCTAAGCCTTACTCTAGCTATATCAAAATCAAATTCTATCCCCTCGACAAAAATACTTGCATCTGGGTAGAAACTGATCATTGTCCCTTCTTCCTCAGTCTCACCTATGATTTTTAATTCTGTTACCGGAAGCCCTCTCTCACATCTCATCCAGTAAATCTTTCCATGTTGGTACACCGTCACTTCCAACCAATCACTAAGTGCATTAACTACGGATAACCCTACTCCATGAAGTCCTCCAGATATAGTGTATCCGCCTCCGCCAAATTTTCCTCCGGCATGGAGCTTTGTCATTACAACTTCTATTCCGGATTTATTTTCTTTTTCCACTATTTCAGCGGGTATCCCCCTTCCATTGTCTCTAACCGTACACGAGCCATCTTTGTTAATATTAACTTCAATATGAGTGCAATATCCAGCGAGAGCTTCATCCACAGAGTTGTCGACTATTTCAGTAATTAAATGGTGCAATCCCTTTGAATCAGTTGTCCCTATATACATCCCCGGTCTTAGCCTGACAGCCTCCAACCCTTCAAGGACTTTAATCGCATGCCCATCGTACAGAGTAGTGTTTTTTTCCATTAAAATCTCCTTTCTTGCAAATAACCCCTTTCGGGGCGTTAATTCTTGTGTGAAAGACTTAAGTTATCCACATAAATCTAACTAGAAAATTATACCACATATACTTATATTTGTATAGTATTAATTATGTATAGTATATATACTTACAAGCGCGGGCAAATGCGCACGCACGCACGCGAAAATACACGTGTATAACAACGGGTAATCAAGGTGGGTTAAGCGACAAATGCGCACGCACGCAAAAAATACACTCAAAAAAGCCCATATTTCTTAATTGATTTTTGATGTAATGCAAAATATCTCTTACTTAAAGCTTCTATTCTAGAG
>SABI01000235.1 GCA_009929055.1 Spirochaetia bacterium
CACTCTCTTTTGCCTCTTTTAAGGAGGATGAGAGAACCTCGTTTCCTGATTTTCCCACCACTAAATTATGCATCACAATATCTTGAAATGAATTACTTATTTTTTGGATGTTCTCTAATTCAGAAATAAGAACTCCATCGTTATCATCTTTTACATAGGCCATTTCTTGCACGTCAGAGCAGATTCTTCCATAGACAACTCCAAAGTCACAGTGGAGAATATCCCCTTTTTGAATAATTTCATTATCATCGTCAATGTGGCTACTCCCTTTTCGACGTATCCACACCGTTGCATCAAACCACGGACTCATTCCTAATTTAATTGCCTCTTGCATAAGGTGAAAACGAACCTCTCCTGTTGTTGTCTTTCCAGGCGTAATAACATGTAAAGAGTAAGTCTGTATGATGATTTGACGAGTAACATCTACCACCTTTCTCATTAATTCAATTTCTTTAGGGGTTCTTGTTTCAAGAAAACGGATAGCTACCTCTTCACCGCTTATAATTCTATCTCTATATTCAGTATCTATTGAATTAAGAATATATTCGTAGTTGGTTTTGCTCAGTCCATCACTAAAAGCACTATTAGATGAAATGTCTAGGGCAATGTTTTTAGGATTAATTTCTTTAATAAGACGAGAGAGGGCACCCCACATATCTTCTTCTTTCATAGCCCGAATTGCTTCAATATCATACCCTTGAGCAAAGGTGGTATAGAACTTTTCCCAGTTAAATCCTATTGGTTTTAAGAGGGCAGGGGTATAAAATTTATCGATCGAGAAGTCAGGCTTACTTACAATATAACGATAATTTTTCTCATCTACTTGTGCAAAGACAAAGAGAGAAGTTTTTCTTGCATGAAAAAAACTACTAGGTAAGAGAGATCTTACTACTGGCCCTTCATTATACTCATCACCTAAGACAATCCACATTTCAACGCCACACTCTTTCATTACTGAAGGGAGGGTAATTTCAAGTCGGTCTACTAATATCTCATCCTGAAGAGCACTAATCTCTTGAAGAGTGTAAGGGGCCTTTATATTCATATTTTTTACTCACTTTTTTGTAATAGTAGCAGAAATAGACCATTTAGCACATATATAATAGAGAACCATTAATAGAAAATGGGTAGATTTATCTTTTCTTGACTTTGTAAAAACAAAAAATAATGGTATAAAGATGAACTAAGTAATAACACATGTAATTAAAGGTTGTCATCAATATGAACAATATATACAGAAGAAGAACTATATGAGTGAAGTCCTTTCCTCCACGATAGCTAAAGTCTATGCAAGAGAGATGATGTATCAACTCGATACAAAAAAGTTTATCGATTATGAACACTCACGCCTATTTCCTACAACCCCTCTCTTTGTCGATGGTGGTGGTATGATGTTTGGTATTCTCGTTGCAATTGATGATAAAAAAGGGGAAATTGTCGTATTAAAAGCTTTTAGTGGAGAGTATCAAGGCAACTCTTCTATTGATGGGTATGTGCCCCCAACATATGATGAAGCAACATACCACACCCTCTTACAAGAGAGCGATAAAGAGATAAAACAACTCCAAAAAGAGGGTTCCTTTACTCATTCTCAAGCCCTCAGCATTGAAACTCAAAAAAAAGCTCATATGCTCCACTCTTTTCATTGTATTGATGGAAAAATTAGAACTCTTGAAGATATAAAAAGTAATAGTCTCCTACCTTCTGGTACAGGAGACTGCTGTGGCCCTAAGCTATTATCTGAAGCTTTTAGAAGAAATCTAAAAGTAGTAAGCATGGTTGAGTTCTTCTATGGTAACAGCCCAAAACATATTCATAAAGGGTATTCATCACCCTGTGAAACTCGCTGTGAGCCACTATTACCCTTAATCATTGGACTCGATATCCTCTATGTAGATAGTCATATTATAGTAGTAAATAAACCCAATGGACTCCTTAGCGTTCCCGGAATTGGCCCTGATAAACAAGACTGTGTAGTCAACAGGGTGAAGAGCCTCATTATTGAAAGTATAGACTCTCCCTCTGTTCACCGACTCGATATGGACACCTCTGGCCTTCTCGTCCTCGGCCTCACAAAAGAATCTCAAAGAGACCTCTCAATCCAGTTTATGAACAGGGAAGTAACTAAGAGTTATATAGCACTCCTTGATGGAATTTTGATGCAAGAAAGTGGTGAAATAACCCTCCCTTTTAGACTCGATACTGAAAACAGACCGTATCAAATATATGATGAAAAAAAGGGTAAAATAGGGACAACTATGTTTAAAAGAATTGGAGTTGAACCCTATAAAGATCGGCATGCTACAAGGGTAGAATTCACCCCTAAAACAGGGAGAACACATCAACTACGAGTTCATAGCGCCCATGAAAAAGGGCTTAATATGCCAATTATTGGTGACAGGCTCTATGGAACAAGATTAGAGGGGGAGAGGTTAATGCTTCATGCAGCTACACTCACCTTTATTCATCCTGATACAAAAAAAGTGATGGAGTTTGTCACTAAAGCCCCTTTTTAGCCCTCTTTTTATATGAAGTAAGAAATAATCCTGTCATTACAAGAACAGCACCAATGGCTATTGGAATGCTAAGTGATTCTTTTAAGAAGATTACTCCAATAGTTATTGCAGCAACAGGTTCTAGATTTAAAAACACACTTGCAGCAGATGAGCCAAGCTCTTTAATCCCTTGAAAGTACCACAGGTATGCAATCCCTGCAGAGAAAATACCAAGGTAGAGAAGGCTTAACAGGGAAGGGGGAGTAAGACCCTCTAATGTAGCCCATCCTTTTTCAATAAAGGTGAAAGGGAGTAACAATATTACTCCTATAACAGATCCATACGCTAAGACAGCGAGACTAGAGAGGCGTTTAATTGCTTTTTTAATAATGAGTGAGTAAAGGGCCCAACTCACTACAGCTAAGAGCATAAACACATCTCCGATAGAGAGGCCATTAGCAATTACCTTATTGATATTTCCATTAGTAATGGTAATTATTGCCCCTGCTATTGATAGGAGAATCCCTATTACCATGAGTCTGTTAATAGCCTCTTTATATAAAAAATAGGCTGCTATAGTAACAATTACTGGGGTAAAAGCTAACATAATGGAACTTCTAATTGCAGTAATTGTGGTTAAGGCACTAAAAAGAAATACATTAAACATCACCATTCCAGTAACAGCAAGGAGAAGAATAGAAAAGAATTCACTCACACTAATACGAGGAAATTTCTTTTCTATAATAAAGAGAGAGGGAACCATAATTAAAGAGGCAATAATAAAGCGTATACAACTCGTGGTAAAGGGGGGGACAATAGGGGTTACAACTCGAGCAGCACTAAGGGCTCCTCCCCAAATAATAGGGGCTAAAATTAACTTAATATAGGCAGAAACTCTGTTTTTATTCACTTATATTCCTCTCACTATCTACCATCCTATGGATAGAACTCCGTTAAGTCAAATGAAAAGAATATAAAAGAGACAATGTTATCCTGAGGTGGCAAAACGTAGTGTTGTTTTATAAAATAGAGAATGAATAAAAGATATGGGGATAAAGAGAATGGAAGAGAGCATCATAGATATTTCATAGAATAAAGAACTTCCCTTATATGGCTTACCCTTTAGGCGACTGCCAAAAGCACTAATAGGAATTCCCATCATGTTTCCTACCATGATTACTTTAATTGCAGCGAGAATTACCTCACTCTTTTCTTTTCCATATTCATCAAGGAACACTTGATAGGCTTCTTTATCAGCATAGCCTCGTTTGTCAGCATAATGTTGGGCAAAAAGACGAGCTTTTGCCTCTTCAGGTACTACAAAATCATCGAGAACGAGTTCAGCGTAAGCAGTAAAAAAGAGATCAAAAGCATAAACGCGGCGATGTT
>SABI01000236.1 GCA_009929055.1 Spirochaetia bacterium
ATAAAGGTATAGGGCCATTCTTGTCAATAGAAAGACAGCAAATGTACACAATAAAAAGTTCTTTTTTCCGGTTGACTGAAATCTATTGACAATGGTTTTCCATTGTGTTAAGATTTGTCTTGGGTCAAAGGTTCTAAGAAATACAAAGAAAGTCTTAGATTTGATTTGTCTTGTTTAGGGATTAAGTCCTAGCCCCTAAGAAATACAAAGAAAGTCTTAGATTTGATTTGTCTTGTTTAGGGATTGGGTCTTAAACAAACCTTAACGTCTCAATGGAGAGGTCTACCCATAAATCCAAAGAAAATCAAATCAACCCATTAAATTATTTTTTTCTCCTTACCAAAACCCAAATTATGAAAGGGGGAACCAGTAAACACATTGACAATCTTTCCTTTCTATAGTATAATATGTGCAACACTAATAAATGGAGGGAACAGCAATGAATTATCTTCAGCCGCACAATGAAAATAGTGGTATTACCAATCTTTCCTGTATAACTCCTGTAGGCTACCTGACCTACAAATTTACGAATAACTCTCTGGTAAAGGAGTTAGAGTTGGTGAACAGTCTAAGTAAATACATGATGCCAAATATATTGTATTTAGCGTCTAAGTATTCTTTTAGAAACAAGAAGGAATCCAAACGTGGGATGTTTACTGCGTGTTCCCCCTTTACAGAGGATATTCTTCTCCCCCTACTGGAGAAGTTTACTACATTTGAAGGGGAAGAGTTTACTTTAAGTAAGGAGGCATTGTGGAGTTTTGTAAACAAGGCCGGATTATCCTTTCTTGATTCCAACACGACTATTATAAACAAGGCTGTTTCTATGCCAAAAAAGATGGAGTTTAATGAGTGGTCAAAATTTGTTAATAGAGTTAATGACAATATTTCACAAACTACGCCATACGCCCCCTTCTTTATTTTTCCAGCGTCGTTACTGGTTGGTGACATCCTTTCTCGGTCTGGCGCAACATTTAGAATGACTTCTGATACTTCTTACAGAGTATCCCTGTTGGAGTACACTTCGGACTTGCTGGCTTTTGACGCTGAGAAAAAGTACCCATCACATATTGCATTAAGTTTAGACAATGATAGCATTCTTTTTTCTTTTATTTTTGATTTCTCTAACTCTGGCGGGGCTAAAGAGTTGTACTCTTTTTCAAATTCGTTTCAGCAAAAATACCCAAATATTATGAACTATAAATATATTGGAAAATCACACCCATTTTACTACCCTGTAATTTACACCCCTCCTATATCACATAAATTGGGGTAATATAAATAATGGGTGATAAAGTGCGATGTAAGGAAGGGTGTGCGCCAAGAAGGTGTGGATGGGATTGCATGAATATAGCATATAGTGAGGAGGTAGTCAAGGAATGCGATGAAAATAACGATAAGACTGAAAAGGCTTGTGAACTATTCCGACTCACTATATAATATCCATAGTAAGGGGGGGCGCGGATGAATAAGCAGCAAGTGATCCAGTTTGAAGATTTGTTTTACTTGCTTCTTTTTAGAGAAGAGATTCAGAATAAATCACTGATGCGGTTTGGAAAAACGCGCATACCACAGGTGAACAACCCACTCTGCAAATCTCGATTCTCCATCATCCGCGCCATCTTTGAGTATGGTCGTTCTTCTTTTGTTATGCACCAAGCCGGAAAGTATATGATGGAAGGTGGTGTTAATTTTTTGAGTTCACCGATTGTCGTTCAGGAAACACCGGATTTTATAATAGTTGATTGTAACATGAACACATTATCTACTCCTGCTGATCTGGAGCTAATGGTTTTACCCGATATGCCCGATAGACATAAAGGTGTAATTGTTAACACAACCGAGCAGCAGTGGATGACTTCTCATCTGGTAGTTGAGTACAGCAAAATTGCCGATTGGGTTGCCGTCAGCTCAAGAGATTATGCCGTAGTTGTTTTTTCTATTTCTGATGCACCAAAACTTGGTACAATTATTGAACTTTAGAGGAGGAAATTAAATGAATAACAGAAGCACACTCAGAGTTAGCTCCACCACCAGTGTTAAGAAACTTGCCAGTGCTATTATCCTTGCCCTTGGTAACTCCCCGCAGATAGAGGTAACCGCAATCGGTGCTTCAGCTGTAAACGCCGCTGTAAAGGGAATCGCGTCAGCAAACGGCTTGGCTGCAATGTCCAATTGTGTTCTCAAGACCACTCCATTCTTCAAGATCGTTTGTCTTGATAACGTAGTGAAGCAGGGAGATGAGGGGGAGGAAAGGACGGCTATCGTCTTTCTTGTGATGAAAGAAGAAGTATAATGTTCCAAGTACCCAAGTGCTTTCGTTGTAGGCATATTGTCTGCTCCACCAGAGAGTGCTTGTATAGAGGAAAGGTGGTGATTCCTGAAGAGGAGAATGACTGTGAAACATTCAACTCATGCACAAAGTCTATTACTCAAGAATCCATACCCAACTAACCCTGAGAAGGTAGGTAACATAGCGTTAACCTATGAGAGGTTTATCCTTGCTACCAGGCCGTCTCCTTTTCTTTATTGTGCTACTTTAACAGAGATACAAGAGCGCACCAGAGGTGTGTATTACTACCAGGAGTTTGTTAAGCCGGAGGCATCACATTTTATTCAATCCGATCCGGAAATCAAAAGTTTTATTTTTGATAATGGCTATCGTCCGGAGCAGATTTTCACTTGTAAAGGCTTACTGGCTGTAAACTTGTACCATGCGTATAAGCTAGGGTACCCACTGGATATAAACCTGTTTGAAATACACACAGCTATTCATCCTGCCTCCAAGATATACGAAGTGTGGTATAATGAATTAGGAGACATCGCGAAGACCTTGGTCAACTATCGCTACTATAGGAACCTGTACACACATACCACAACAAGACTTCGTTTACAGCGTAGAGAACGTGATTTAATGCGGACGTTCAACACTTGGAGGGAGCGCTATTGCAGACTGAATTTACGGGAGAAATTTCCTCCCAGGCCAAACGATCCTACTTTGATGATGAGCAACTTTCTATAAAATTCTCATCCCCGATGGCAAACCAGTTTCATAAGTTTTATTTGTCTCAGGATGAGATAGACTATCTTTCATGCACAGAGTCAAAGTGGACTATAATGAGCCCAACACTTCGTTACTTGCTTAATGCTGTCCGGTATGAATTGAAACAGAGAGGTTACGACAACCTGATTATCAAGAATTCTTTATCGGATTACAGCAAATCAAGAGAACTTACTTTCCCTGTATCATTGTTCTGCCTTATGCGTGGTTTAATGCTTCCACCAGCTTTAGCTGCAGAAAATGGCGACGTAACATTCATGGCTGATTTCAATGATAATGGGGCACCACGCACTAGAGCATGGAAGAAACGATTCAATGACGCTGTGGACAGGTATTACACAAACAGATTTGTGGATATGTCAATAACAAGGCCTAACATCATTAACATGATTACTCCCCCGTCTGAGATTCTCATTAAATCCTACTTTCAAGTCATTTTTCAGAAGCCGAATAGAGTTGATTTGTTCTGTGTAACCTATGATGATCTTAGAGATTATTACGTTTTTGGAATCTCACCATCACATAAAAATGCAACTCATGTGCGTGTTCAGTGCGGAGCAAAGTTCCTTATGGAAGTAATCAGGAATGTTGATCCATTACCAAGATCCAATCAAGATGTTGCTGACATTTTTGAAAGAAAGTTAACTCAATACCGCGAGGAGTTGAAAGAAGAGGGTTATTATGGCTAAATCTATTGCAGCTAGAAACAGGACTTCCAGAACTAAGGGTAGACAAGGTGAGTTTGCTGTCAGAGAAATTCTCGCCAGATTTTATAGTATCCACCCAGATAATGTTCTCCTGAGATCCAAAAGTGCAAATGG
>SABI01000019.1 GCA_009929055.1 Spirochaetia bacterium
TAGGAGGTATGATAAAAAGTCTTCATAGTGATGTCAGTGAGTTGTATACTGTTCCTACCAAACAATAAGGAACAGAAGGTTACTGTTCGGCATATCTGCTGGTCTACGAGACCGATTAGGAGAATGAAGAGCCGTAACCGAAGCATACAATGGTCTACGAGGCCGGATAGGAGAGTGGAAACAATTCACCGTACAGGAGCTGTTCCAGATTAAAAGGGGGCACTTTATGAAGATGAGTATTGGAGTAGATTTGCACAAGACACAATTTACCGTGTGTTTTCTATCAGAGGATCGCAGGATTGAAGCTCATAGGCTATATCCAACAACAAAGAGTGGCTATGAAGATTTCTTTACACAATGCAACGAGTTTGAACAAGAGAGCTATAATTTGCAAGCAGCAGTAGAATCAACAGGTAATGCTCGGTTCTTTAGAAACCAGCTTATTACCAAAGGGATTGATGTAACAGTGGTAAATACCATGAAGTTTAAAGTTATAAATGAGTCAGTAAAAAAGACTGACAAACATGATGCCAAGACTTTAGCAGAGTTTTTAGAAAAAGATATGTTACCTGAATCACAGCTATGTAGTCAGATGAGTGAAGATATTAGAAGGATACTTAAATCACGGCAAGTTTTGGTTAAGGCTACAGTGAGTATTAAAAACCAATTGCATGGAATGTTGATGGGATATGGAATAGAGACAAAGACAGGACAGTTCCAGAGTAAAAGAGAACGACAGCGCATCCTGAACGGTCTCGTGGACCACGACATATACGGAGGCGCCATCGTAGCGGTACAACCACTGTTTGAAATTATAGACCGATTAAGCGTGGATATCAAGAAATTAGAAGTAGTATTAGCTTCTTTAGTAGCAGAAGATGAAGATGTAAGCTTATTAATGAGTATACCAGGAGTAGGCCTCATAACAGCATCTACTATTAGAGCACACATTGATGATATTAATAGGTATGAGAGTGCGAAGAAATTTGCTTCTTATATGGGACTAGCCCCTTGGGTACAAAATTCTAATGAAACTATTCATCATGGGCATATTACAAAAAGAGGCCCACAGGAATTAAGAACAGCAATGGTGCAATGTGTATTAGGAATGGTGAGAACCAAAAGTAAAACAGAGAATTTTCGACTAATGATTAATTACCGGTTGATGAAAAAGCATAAAGGAAGCGGAACTTCTATTATTGCTACTGCCAGAAAGCTAAGTACGATAATGTATACGATGTTAAAAAATAGAGAACCATTTGATCCAATAAGAATGGAAAACAAGAAAAAATATTTGGACATGCAGGCAGCTGCATTGGATGCTGCAAGAGAACAGAAAGTTTGTTAACATAAAAGATTTAAACAGCTTCTATGTTGACTTTTTATAGGAGCAGTTATGGATGATTTAGAAGAGATTATTGATGTGTTTGTACACACAACACATCCTGCTGAAATGAAAAAATTATTTGAAGAATTATTTACTGTAAAAGAAAAATATGACCTAGCATTACGTTGGCGACTTATGAAAGAGCTTTATAACGGAAAAAGTCAGCGTGAAATTGCCCATGATTTAGGCATTAGTTTATGCAAAATCACAAGAGGGTCAAAAATCTTAAAACAAAATGATTCCCAGATGAATCACATATTAAAGGAATATAATCATGACAACACATAACAAAAATATATCACTTAACACACAACAACCCGATGAGAATGGCTATTTTGGAGAATATGGTGGAGCCCTTGTACCACCACAGTTAGCTCAAGTAATGAAAGATATTACCGATAGTTATAATCAAATAAAAGTAGACCCTACTTTTATAAAAGAACTCGCTATGCTACAAAAAACCTATACAGGGCGACCAAGTCCCATCTATTATGCTTCTCGGTTAAGTGATGCTTTAGGAGGCGCTCGAATCTACCTAAAGAGAGAAGACTTAAACCACACAGGAGCACACAAGATTAATCACTGTCTAGGAGAAGTACTTCTCGCGAAGAAAATGGGAAAGAAGAAAGTTATCGCAGAAACAGGAGCTGGTCAGCATGGAGTAGCCCTTGCAACAGCTGCCGCCTTAATGGGCCTTGAATGTGATATCTACATGGGTGAAGTAGACATTAAAAAACAATATCCTAATGTGAAAAGAATGCAAGTATTAGGTACTACCGTAATTTCAGTTACTCGAGGAACAAAAACCCTCAAAGATGCAGTTGATGCTGCTTTTGAAGCATACCTACAAGATCCTGTAACTACAATGTATGCTATTGGTTCTGTAGTAGGGCCTCACCCATTTCCTATGATGGTAAGAGACTTCCAAAGCGTTGTTGGCCGAGAAGCAAGAGAACAATTTTTAGAAATGACAGGAACACTCCCTTCCAAGATTATGGCTTGTGTAGGAGGAGGGTCAAATGCAATGGGGATTTTTAGTGGCTTTTTAGATGATGAAGAGGTTGATATAATTGGGGTAGAACCTGGTGGAAGATCAAACTTTGAAGGAGAGCATGCCGCTACAATGACCTTTGGAAAAAAAGGGGTTATTCATGGCTTCGAGTGCTACCTACTTCAAGATAAGAAAGGGGAACCTCTTCCTGTCTATTCAATTGCAAGTGGCCTTGATTACCCAGGAGTAGGACCACAACACTGCTATCTAAAAGATATTGAAAGGGTCACATACGTCAAAGCATCTGATAGAGAGGCCTTAGAAGCTTTCTATGATTTATCACGGCTTGAAGGAATCATTCCTGCACTAGAGAGTGCTCATGCTCTTTCTCATGCAATAAAGATTGCTCCTACTTTATCAAAAGAGGATACAATTCTTGTTAACCTTTCAGGAAGAGGGGATAAAGATATGGATTTCGTCCTTGAAAATTACCCTCTTGAAGAGTATGAAGAACAAAGGATGATCTTCCTTAGAAAGAATTAATCAATTTCTACAAACATGGCCAAAGTATAAAAAAATGCTTTGGCCTTACTAATCTCTTCCCACTTTACCCTTTTCAATTTACAACACCTCTCTATTACGAGTATAATCAAATGAGTTTTAAGAGAGGAGAATGGAATTATGGCTCAGACACCTTTACACGATATGTTTGCTGAAATGAGTGATGTTAAAATGATACAATTTGGGGATTATGAATTACCATTACATTTTTCAAAAGGAATTATTGGTGAACACCTTAGTGTTCGTAGTGCAGTAGGCCTCTTTGATGTCTCTCATATGGGTAGGTGTATTATTCAGGGCAAAGGGGCAGCCTCTCATATCGACTATCTTGTCACTAATTCTGTGCATACTCTTAAGGTAGGGCAACTGATGTATACCCTTATGTGCTATCCATCAGGAACAACAGTAGATGACTTAATTATTTATCGCTTAAGTGAAGATACATTTTACTTAGTGTTGAATTCAAGCAATATTGATAAAGATATTGATTGGATAACAGTGAGTAATCCAAAAGGATTTGATAAAAAGAGCGTTGAATGTATCAATTTAACCCCTACTACTTCTCAATTTGCCCTTCAAGGACCTAGTTCTGTCCTTGTGTTAGAGAAGTTAGGAGTTGCTTGCCACGATCTTCCTTTCTTCCAATTCCTTAAAGCAATCGATATTGGTGGGATAGAGGTGATGCTCTCTCGAAATGGGTATACTGGTGAAGATGGGTTTGAACTCTATGTAAATAATGAACACGCAAAACAATTGTGGAATATTCTTATTAATGCTGGAGAAGAATTTCTTATTACCCCTTGTGGGTTAGGCTCTCGTGATACGCTTCGTCTTGAAGCTAAACTCCCTTTATATGGGCATGAAATATCTGAAGAAATAACTCCACTTGAAGCAAATCTTGGTTCTTTCGTTAAATTTGAAAAAGAAGATTTTTGTGGAAAAGAAGCCTTAAAACAACAACAACTGAAGGGAATTCCTCGCTCTTTAAGGGGAATTGAAATGATAGAACCCTCAGTTCCTCGTAATGGGTGTAATGTCTATTACGAAGGAAATATTATAGGACATGTTACTAGTGGTACTAAAAGTCCCACCCTTGGCCTTTTTATCGGGTATGTCCTTATTGATAGGCACCTAGGATTAAGCTTTCATGATTCAGTTGAAATAGAAATTCATAATAAAAGAAAACTTGCTAAAATTGTAAAAACGCCATTTTATAAAAGAAGTAGAGAAGGATAACCTTCTTACCCCCTTTTTCTCTTCTCTTTTTTCTCTTTTGGTAGATGATAATGTAGCGTACACCACTTAATAGTGTCTTCAATGGTTACCTTAAAAGAGGTAGGAGCATATCCTAAGGCTAGAGCTGCTTTTTTATACGAATAGTTGCTATTGCTCATAAGGGTTGTTAATGAATAGGGGGTAAATAGAGGTTTCATTTTCCGAATTTTGTAATAAAGCAAGGCTAATGGACTACATATATAGGCTAGCCAATGAGGGATCCACACAAGGTGGCGTGTGGTTTTAGTCACATCCTTCAATATATGAAGTAATTCTTTAATAGAGTGGTATTCTCCACTAAGAATATAGCACTCACCACATTTCCCCTTCTCTTGGGCTAAGAGCATTCCTTTAACAACATCTCTTACATCAACAAAGTTATATCCACCGCTGGTGTATGCTTTTAGTGAACCAGTAAGGAACTTGTAGAATATATTACCCATATGACTCATTCCATAATCTTCTGGTCCAATAATACCAGCTGGATGGACAACTACCGCATCTAGTCCCTCTTTAGTAGCATCAAGGATAAGCTTTGTTGCAACTGCTTTTGTCTTTGCGTATGAGCCTTTAATACATTTAGGGTTGAAATTAGTTGTTTCACTTATGTTTGATTTTCCCTCTTCTTCTTTTATTGCATGAACGCTACTTGTATAGACTAACCGTTTCACTTTAGCCTCTTTACATGCTTTTATTACATTCTCCACTCCCCCAATATTTACAGATTTCATGAGGCGTTTCATTTTTCTAGAAGATGATATATCTATAATACCCGCAGTATGAAAGACTACATCAATGCCACGGAATGCTATAATGAGAGAGTGAAGGTCTAAGACATTCCCATAGAGGATGTGATTTGAATAGGGATAAATTTCATTAATATTTTCACCGGGCATGATAAAAGCAGTTACTTCATCTCCCCTGTGGCTGAGAGCTTTCGTGAGAACTGTTCCTAGATGCCCATTTGCCCCAGTTACAAGTACTTTCATAGAAAGCCTCCTACTCCATATACTCCAATAATTCTTTTATTGAATGCAAGAGCGACATAAAATTTTCATTTCCAAAATGATTAGCCATTGATGTGCTCCATGAATCAATCTCTTCCCTTTTTTTCTTCACCACATCTTTACCGCCTTGGGTCAAAGAGACCGAAATCATCCTTCTGTCCTCTTCAAAAAGTCTCCTTTTAATGAGTTTTTTATGTTCAAGAGTTCGTAAAGCTGAGGTGACAGTAGGTCTAGAGATATGAAGAAAAGAACTAATCATTGAAGGGAACACTTCTTTATGTTGATCTTCAAATAGGTGAATTACGTTAAGGACAGCAACTTCACCCCGATAAAAATCCCCAACAGTTGCTGCAAAATTACTCCCATTAAGGGTTCGGATGATTGTATGTAATAGATCAGTAGATGTGACTGGTGAATTCACTATACCCTCCACTATTAGTTAAAATAAGAAATAGTTCACACATCTAATTATATTGAGACTAAATTAATTGTCAACCTTTATTGTATAAAGCGTTGCCCATCATGAAACTTTACAATAAAGTAGAAGTATGAAAAAACATCAGAATCGAGTTGAACCAATTTCGTTAGACAACTCCGCAGTTATTTATCCCCCAACCGTTGCTCGATTCAATACAAATATGTTTCGTCTCTCTATGGATTTGAATATTGAAGTGAATCCTTACCGTCTCACTACCGCATTAGAGAACATTATAAAAAGATTCCCGTATTTTGCTTTATCTCTTCATAATGGCTTTTTCTGGTACTATTTAAGTGAGCATGACGGTCCTTTAGAAGTCTATAAGGATATAGCCTCCCCATGTCGTTACCTCGATAGAAAGAAAGGGGCACATGGATATTTGTTTAAAGTATTTTATAGGGAAGATAGAATCGCTGTGGAGTTCTTTCATGCAATTACCGATGGTACTGGTGGCTTAACTTTTTTAAAATCTCTCGTAGCTGAATACCTACGCCTTAGTGGATATGAAGTGGGGGAAGATCCTATGATTTTTCTTCCCGATGAAAAGGTAAAAGAAGAGGAGTTAGAGGACTCTTTTAATAGATTTTATAGACCAATAAAATCTGTATTTAATGTAGAGTCTCGGGCTTTCCACTATTCTCCAAAAGATCAACTTCAAGATGAATTAGAAGTAATTTCTGCAAAATTCAGTGTAAATGAGCTAAAACTAAAGGCAAAAGAATATAATCTCTCTATTACTGAGTATGTAGTGTGTGAAATTCTAAATGCTTTTCAACAACTTCAAGAAGAGTCTGTAAAGGATAAGAAAAAGTGGGCCCCTGTACGACTCTCTGTTCCTGTGAATATACGGCGGGTTTTTAATTCTTCTTCTTTACGAAACTTCACCCTTTTTATTGTTGTTGGAATTGATGTAAGACTTGGGCATTATGAATTTGATGAAATTGTAAATGCGGTAATGCATCAAATGCGTGGTGGCGTAAATGAGAAAACCCTCTCTCTGCAGATATCGAGAAACGTTGCAGGAAGGCGACTGCCTTTTATTAGATTTGCCCCTAATTTTTTAAAAAACCCGATACTGAAACTTCTTAGTGATTCTTATGGAGATAATGTCTACACCTCAGTGATAAGTAACCTCGGGGATGTCTCACTTCCTTCTGGAATGAAGGAAGTGGTGAAAAGGGTAGACTTCTACCTCTCTCCAAGTAAGACAAATAAAATCGCCATCTCTTCAATAGGGGCAAAAGGAAATATTGTTATGAATATTACGAGTATTCTCACACATAACACCGAATTTGAGAGGATGTTGTGTACCTCTTTTGTGAAAAAGGGTGTGAGTGTTGAGGTCTCTACAAATCGAACTAATAGTGAAGAATGAGGTAAAAAGTGGCTTATTGTGTTGCGTGTGGTGTTAAATTAGAAGAGGGTGCCTCTGTATGTCCTCTTTGCCACAGAGAGGTTGTTGCACCTAAAGAAATTATTGGCTCCCCTACAGAGTCTTTATTTATTGACCGAAAAAAAGATCCAGAAGAGTACCCCTCTCTAAAATATGATAAGACGAGAAAAGGTCTTATTGAGTTGAGTATCACTTTTGTTGGTGTCGCTATTGTAGCACTTCTTATAACAGGGCTTGCCCTAAAGGATTCCTTCTCGCCATGGTTTTCTATTGCATGTACTCTACTAGGAAGTTTCTACCTCTTTATTTTATTATTTGGAGGAACTAATTATCCTCGAGTTGCAACTCTTTTTACTATAAATACCCTCCTCATCCTTTTTACCATTGATATCTTTGATCTCACCCTTTCTTGGTCTTTGTATGCGATGATTGGGGTCGTTCTTTACTATATTATTGCAGTATTCCCTTTCTATGCAGGTATAAAGAATGTTGTGTTAAAGATATCTGTAATTAGTGTTGTCGTCCTATTTTTGCTGTTTTTATTAGATGTTGCCATAGGAACTTCTCCTTCATGGTTTTTTCCAGTAGCCCTTCCAACATTCCTTATAGCATTGTTTTGTTTTGTAATACTTTATTTTCGATATATATATGGAAAACCCTCTTTAAGTGATCTTGTGTTATCAATCATCCTTAATGCTTCTATAGGCACTGTTGCAGGGAATTTTTTCTTCCTGAGAATGATACAATCTTCCGATGTGTTAACATGGTCAAAGAGTGTTTTGATTATATCGATTATATTAGGGCTATTTCTTGTTGCTAATGCGACAATTAGAAAGGTGCGCTTCTATTTTAATAACAAAATCCACTAAAGCTATTTTCTCCAGAAGGTGCGAGTAAATAGAGACAATACTGTATAGATTTCAAGTCTGCCAGCGAGCATCATCAAAGATAAAAACCACTTTACATATGTTGGCATACCACCAAATCCTGCCCCCGCAGGACCAACTCCCTCTAGGCCTAGCCCGATGTTTCCAACAGAGATGAGTCCTGAAGCAAAGCTTGTCAACAAATCATATCCAGCAGAGGCAACAACCAAGGTAGACGCAAGAACCAGGGCGATATAGATTGCAACAAAACCTGCAATGCTATTGACAGTTTTCCACCGAATTCTTTCATTTTGTGTTTGAAGAGTGAAAATACCTTTTGGATGTAATAAACTTTTTATGTTGAGAACTCCAAGCTTAAACATCGTAATGAGACGAGTAACTTTTATCCCACCACCGGTTGAACCAGCGGAACCTCCAATAAACATAATAGTGAGGAGAACTGCATGAGTAAGAGGAGGCCAAAGTCCATAATCTGTTGTTGCAAAACCTGTTGTTGTAAGAATTGAAGCCACATGGAAAGCTCCATAACGAAGAGATGTAGCAACCGTGGGATAAACATTATTTGCAAATAAGGAGATTGTTGTAATCGTTGTTGCAACAAAGAAAATCGATAAGTAGACTTTTAGTTCACTATCTCTAAATACATCTGTAATTCTTGCTCTAATGAGGGCAAAGTAGAGGGAGAAGTTTACTCCAGCCATCACCATGAAGATTGTAACAACAACATCGACATAGGCACTATTGTAGTATCCTATAGAGGCATTTTTTGTAACAAAGCCCCCAGTAGCAACACTCCCAAAAGTAACGGTGAGAGAATCGTAGAGAGAGAGACCTCCTAAGGATAAAAGGAGTGTCTCTAAAAGGGTCATTCCTACATAGATAAGCCAGAGGATAAGGGCTGTATTTTTAATTTTTGGGGTAAGCTTACTTTTTGTAGGGCCAACTGCCTCTGCTCCAAACAGCTGAAATCCTTCAACTCCAACAAGAGGAAGGAGAGCTACAAATAGGACAACAATTCCCATTCCACCTAACCAGTGGGTAAGACTTCTCCAAAACAAAATTGAATGATAAGAAGACTCAATGTCACTAAGGGTGGTAAGGCCTGTAGTAGTGAATCCACTCATTATTTCCATAAATCCACTTGTGTAATCAGTTGTGGTGTGGGTGAGATAGAGGGGGATTGCTCCAAGAGCACTTGCAACAACCCAAGTAAGAGTGACAAATAGATAGACATCTCTCACTGTTAAACTTTTTGAACGCCATGAGCGACCAATTGTGAGGATAATTGTTACATAGATAAAGATAATTGCAATGGAGACAATAAAAGCTCTAAAAGCTTCCCATTCTCCAAGGTAGGCTGCCATAATTGTTGGGATAAGCATGAATAGACCAATAATGCTTTGCATAGTCCCAGATAGACGCAAAATTTGTTTCCAGTTCATGTATTGCCCTCTATGAAAAAAGTTTGTTGATATATTCTAAGTGTTCCCTACCAGCACAGACTATAAGGATATCATCAGGAAGGATTGTATAATCTCCTGTTGGTATGATATTTACTGTCTTACTAGTTATACCTGCAATAACCCCTCTGTTTTTCATATTAATTTCTTTAATTTTTTTTCCTACAATACCAGTTTCACTTGTGATAATAAATTCAAATATTTCAAACGCTCCCCCAAAAAGGGAGTGAACAGATGAAACATGGCTTCCTCTCATATATTTAAGGAGCGAATCAACAGTTGCTTCACTGACACTAATAACGGAGTTTATTCCCATATGGGAAGCAAGACGTACATAGTTATTGTTGTTTTTTATTAAGGCAATAGAACGGGGTACTCTCACTTGTTTTGCATAACTTGCTGTAATAATATTTAATTCATCATTATCGGTAACACTAATGAGTAAATCATATGAACTAAATCTCTCATCTTCAAAAATGGTCTCATCTGTAATATCTGATTGCACTACGAGGATTTGAGGAAAGAGAGTAGCAAAAGTTTCTGCCACTTCACTATTTTGTTCAACGAGGGTGATGTTTTTGTGAAAGGGGATAGGGAAAGATTTTAATAGGAAGCGAGCAATCTTGCTCCCTCCAACAATAATGATTCTCTTAGGTTTTAATTTCTTTTGTCCAATGAGCGTTAGGAGGGTCTCTTTATCACTATCAAAAGCAACAACACTAATCGTATCTCCTGGATAAATGACTGTGTTTCCTGAAGGGACTATCCCTTCTCCGTCACGGTGAATTGCTGCAATGACAAATTCTGTTTTAAGGGCATTACGGCAATTAGCAACATTTTGCTTAGCAAATACAGATTTAGTATCAACATAAAGATTGTAGAGAACTAGATTACTATTGTTAAAAGTAATCACCACATCATGAAATACTCCACGATCTATGATGTTAAAAATACTTTTGGCTGCCTCTGCTTCTGGGTTTACAATGTAGTTTATTCCAAGAACTGTAGTTGGAACACCCTCTTTCCCTGTATAGGTGAGGTTTCTGATCGCTGCAATGGTATTCACCCTTGTCTCTATGTTTTCAACAAGACCACAGGCTACTAAATTGACTTCATCGCTATCGGTTACAGCAACAAAAGAGCTTGCCTTATGAACTTCAGCTTCTCTTAGTTTCTCAACATCTGTTCCAGAACCAATAACGACCATACAATCTAATTTAGATTGAATTTCACTCGCCCGTTTTGGATCTGATTCAATTATAACAACATCTCTTTTTTCTTGGATGAGATGCCGAGCTAGTAGAGTGCCACGTTTTCCAGCACCAAGGATGACAACTTTCATTTTGGTATCATAACTAACTGGTTCGTTTATTACAAGAGTATAGGCTGATATCTATCTAATAGAGACAGCCTATACTGTGATATGTGATTATTTGTCATCTATAGCAAAAGGAGTTCCAAGGGCAGCAGGAGCTGCATAAGAACCTTTTTTGTTTTGATTAGCAATTGTCATAATAGTGAGGGTGAAGAATGTAATAAGATATGGGGCAATAGCAAGGAATTGGGTAGGGATGATCATTTTTACGCCAATCGCTTGAAGAGAGAATTGTAAGCTTGTTATTCCACCAAAAACCAATGTTCCAATGACTGCTTTACCAGGATTCCATGTAGCAAATATTACAAGGGCTATGACAATCCACCCCTTCCCGCCTGTCATGCCATCATTCCAACTGGGGGTGAAAGATAGAGAAAGGCAGGCACCACCAAGACCTGCAAGCATACCACCTATGGTGGTATAAATATAGCGTAAACGACGTACATTGATTCCCATAGCAGTAGCTGTCCTCGGAGATTCTCCTACAGCACGAATCGCAAGGCCATGTTTAGTTTTATACATAAAGAACCAACTAAAAGGGATGAGAAGATAAAGGAAGTAGGTGAGGAGGCTCACATCAAAAAAGGCTCCTAAAATAGGGATATTATGTAATCCAGGGATAGCAATATTTTCAAATTTGTTTTGTAAATTCATTCCAACAAGGTTAAAGCTATTTGATGCAGGTCCTAACCTCTTGCCAAGAAAGTTAGCGAGTCCTGTTCCAAACATAGTAATAGAAAGGCCACTTACTACTTGGTTAGCCCTCATTGTTATACACAAAAAAGCGTGAATCAGTGATAATATTCCCCCAGCAAAGACTGCCATAAGAATTCCTATATAGAGATTTCCTGTTGCAAATGCTGAAGCGAATCCACTTAATGCTCCCATGAGCATAATTCCTTCCATCCCTAAATTTAATACGCCCGATTTCTGAGTATATATTTCACCAATAGTAGCAAACGTTAAACTTGTTCCCATTGCAATTGTGACTGCCAGGAGTTTTGTAATAAAATCCATTATACGGCCTCCTTATGTAACACAATAAGTTTATATTCATTAAAAATAGAACCAGCTAATAGGGGGAGAAGAACTAATCCTTGTAATACTTCCCCCATCGATTCAGGTAATTTCATTGCAATTTGCAAAGCATCAGCTCCTGTAGTTAAACTTGCCATTACTAAAGCGACAAGGATGGAGGCAAATGGGTTGAGATTACTCATCCAAGCTATGATGATTCCAGTAAACCCATATCCTGAGTTGACCCCTTTAGTGAGCCTATGAGCGATTGCTGTCGTGTTAATTGATCCAGCTAATCCTGCAATAGCCCCAGAGACTAACATAGCTAGTATAATATTTCTCTTTATAGAGACTCCTTGATAACGGGCAGCTTGAGGGTTTTTTCCAATCATATTAAGTTCAAAACCCCAGCGTGTTTTATAGAGAACAAACCACAAAATTACAACAAGGGCGAGGGCAATATAGACCCCTGCATGAACTTTACCCCATACACTTATAAAATAGGTTGATTCGGGGAACTCTGGTGTCCCTAAATTACCAAGCGGTGCTTTCCATGCTTTAATGTATAAGTATTCAGCAATTCCAATAGCTACATAGTTGAGCATCAGGGTTGTGAGGGTCTCATCTACTGACCAGATGGCTTTTAATGTACCAGGGACTCCTGCCCAAATAGCTCCAAAGATCATTCCAACAACGAGTCCAATAGGTAAGAGCATGGGAGAGGGGAGGAATTTCCAAAACTGTATTACCCACGTTACCCCAATAGCTCCCCATACATATTGTCCTTCAGCTCCAATGTTCCAAAATCTTAATCGAAAAGCAACACCAACAGAGAGGCCACATAAAAGGAGGGGAAGAGATTCAACAATAGTGTATTGAATACGCCTTGTCGTCCCAAAGGCCCCTTTAAACATAGCTCCGTAGGCTTCAAGAGGGTTAACTTTTGAAAACAGCAGTACAAGAGCCCCAATTAACAGGGAGATAATAAATGAGAAGAGGGGAACAAGAACGGTCATTAATTGGGACTTTCTCTCTCTTTTTTCTAATACCAGTCTCATATAGTACCTCCATAACCTGCCATCATAAGTCCTAATTCTTCGGTATTAGTCTCTTTTACACTCTTTGTTCCCATTATCTTCCCTTCAAACATTACTGCAATATAGTCTGCAACCATCTGAAGTTCTTCTAACTCTTCACTTACTAGCAGTACTGCATTCCCTTTATCACGTTGAAGAATAATATTCTGCCTTACTGCCTCAGTTGCCCCTACATCAAGTCCACGTGAGGGATATACGGCAATTAATATTCCACCACATGAGTCAATTTCTCGAGCTAAAATTGTTTTTTGAATATTTCCACCAGATAAAAACTTGACTGAGGTATCTTGGGTTGGTGTTTTTATTACATAGTTTTTGATTAATTTATCGGCAAAAGCCCTTAATAGACCTCTCTTTACTACAGGTCCGCTACTAATTTCATGAGTGCGATATTTCTTCATCGCTAAGTTATCTCCTACACTCATGTCTCCTACTACCCCAGAATGACCTCTGTCGGCTGGAATATGGGCTACACCTGCTTTTATGATTGAAAGGGGAGAGGAGTTTGTCATATCTTTTCCATCAATAAGGAGACTTCCTTTTGTTGCTTTAAGTAACCCTGTGATTACTTCAGTAAGCTGAGTTTGCCCGTTGCCTGCAACACCAGCAATTCCTAGAATTTCCCCTCTCCTAATTTGGAGAGATACATCATCTAAAAATGGTCTTGAACCAATTGGATTTTCAACTGTGATGTTTTTAAGGGCAATTCGAGGCTCGCCTGGGTTAAACGCACATCTATCGAGGGTAAACAGGACATCTCTTCCTACCATCATATTGGCTAAATCTTTTGGGGTAACACTTGCAGTATCGCATGTGTTTACTGTTTTCCCACGTCGTAAGACCTGTACTTTATGACTAAAAGCAATAACTTCATCCATTTTATGGGTAATAAAAATTGCTGACTTTCCTTCACTTAGCATTATTTTTATGATTTTGTTTAGTTCACGAGATTCTCCTGGAGTAAGAACTGCAGTAGGTTCATCTAAAATAAGGATATCTGCCCCTCGATAGACTAACTTCAATATCTCTACTCTCTGTTGTTCTCCTACACTAAGGTTGTGGATAATTGCGTCTGGATCTACTTGAAGACCATATTGAGCACTTAGAGCAATAATTCTTTCTCTAATTTCTTCAACCTTTGGGACAAAGGGGAGATCCTTTATTCCTAGAACTATATTTTCATAGACACTCATGTTTCCTACGAGCATAAATTCTTGGTGAACCATCCCTATACCAAGGGCCATTGAGTCTTGTGGGCTATGAATATCTTGTAATTTTCCCCGAATGTAAATAGAACCGCTATCAGGACGATAAAGACCAACAAGCATGTTCATCAGGGTACTTTTCCCCGCCCCATTTTCCCCCAATAAAGCAAGAACTTGCCCACTATAAAGCTCTAACGAAACATCATCATTTGCCTTTACTCCTGGGAAATGCTTGCTTATATGTTGCATACTTACTACAGGACTAAGTGCCATATCTTTTTCCATCTATATATACCTTTATATGTGAATAATTTGTTACATAAAAATTGTTCATACGGACGATAAACAAAAAAGGGCAGACACTATTGGTCTGCCCTTGTGAGCAATTAAACACTACATTAATTAGTTGAGCCAATTACTCCCTCTACAAACCACATGATGGAGAGCATATCTGCATCACTCATCTTTTCATTAACTTTTTGCTTTACAACACCAGTGTTGTCTTTAATTTCTCCCCAGAATACATCCCATTCTTCATTTGCAATTTGAGCTTTTTTAGCTTCAATTTGTTTTACGAAGTCAGCAGGAACTAAAGGAGATATTTCAGATAGATAAATCATATCATCTTCAAGACCACCCCAGTAAGATTGACTTTCCCATGTTCCATTCATTGCTTTTTCAATTTGAGGAATCATGTAGTTATCCCATCCCCACATTGGAGAGACGAGAACGTGGTCACTACCAGTAATTTTTCTGAAGTCAGCATTATAACCAATGGCCCACTTGTCTCTTTCGATAGCAGCTTTAGCAGGTTCTGTTGTGTCTTGGTGCTGAGCAATTACATCAATACCTTGATCTAAGAGGGCAACTGCACCTTGTCTTTCAGTAGAAGGGTCAAACCATGTGTTTGCCCAGACAACAGTAACAGTAGCTTTTGGGTTAACAGCTCGAGCTCCAAGGGTAAAAGCGTTAATTCCACGAATAACTTCTGGAATTGCAAATGCTCCAACATACCCAAGTTTTCCGGTTGGGCTCATCTTAGCAGCAATCATCCCTGAGAGATAACGCATTTGGTACATTCTTCCAAAGTAGTTAGACATGTTTGGATTTGATAAATAACCAGAGCAATGTTCAAAGTAGACATTTGGGTTTTCTTTTGCTACTTGAAGAACATAGTCTTGGTAGTTGTATGAATTTGCAAATATAATTTTACATCCATCATCAACTAATTGTTCAAGAGCCCTAGCAGCACCATCATTTTCTGGAACATTTTCCATTCTCACCACTTCAATTTTGTCACCGAAGTATGCTTCTGCGGCCTTTGTCCCTTGGTCGTGCATGTAAGAATAGCCCATATCTCCAGGTGAACTTACATAAATTACCCCAACTTTAAAAGGTACGTCTGTATCTTTTACCACTTCCTTTCCCCCTTGAGCGAAAAGGGAAAGACCCACTACCAATAACAACACTAGCAACAGTGAAAGTTTTTTCATACTACTTCTCCTTCGATTCATAATGTGTAAAGAAATATTTCTTTACAAAAGTTAGTGTATTCTATCCAAATGGGCCTGTCAAATATATAATTATTTATCTATTCTAGTTTTTTCACTCTCGATAAACGAGCGGTTAGCATTGCTTTACTTATTAATTTCTTTTATGATACTTTTTGTTACAGTATTTGTTTATAATAGAAAGTAGGTATGCCCATGAAAAAATATTTCTTTGGATTATGTTTCTTGTTGTCTCTTATTATATTTCCCATTTCTGCATTAGACACCTCAATAATAATCCGCTCCCCTCTTTATACAGATACTCCCGTCATGGATGAGGCTCTTACTATTGACCGCTCTTTTAAGGGTCAACTTGGCTTGATTGATGAAATTAGTTCAAATATTGATACCCTTACTAATGAAGAAAAAATTATTAGTGCGATGAGCCAACCCGATTACCCAGTCACACCAGGTGATCAGATACGCCTTAGTTACGTTGATTCAAAACAGATAGTTACTACCCTCACTCTACAAGTTAATACGTCCTATAAAGTTTCAATTGCCCCGTTCGGAGAAGTTGATGGGAGAGGGAAAAGTTTTGAACAATTTAGAAATGAAATCAGCTCAGTTGTAAAAAATTATCTCCCCTTTTCAAACCCTCAAGTAAGCCTTATGAATGTGGGTTCCTTTTATATTACTGTACGAGGTGAAGTGAAAAGAACCATGCAAAAACCAAGTTGGGGTCTCACCCGATTGTCACATGTGGTTATGGATGCAAGCGATTATGCTTCAACGAGAAACATAATAGTAACATCTCTTAATAAGGAAGAAATTTCCTACGACCTTTATGCAGCTTTGAGAGAGGGAGACTTAACCCAAGACCCACTATTGAAAACAGGAGATATTGTCACCCTCATCCCTAGTGGAACCACCGTTTCAATTCTCGGTGAAGTAAAAAGAGAAGGAACATACCAGATAGGGGACTTTTCTACGTTAAGTGAAGTCATTACTGATTATGCAAAAGGGGTATTACCAAGCGGAGATAATAAACATTATACTATCCGTCGTTATGATAGTAATAATCAAATACAAATAATGAGTGTTGAAGCTTCTCTTGCTAACACATTTAAAGTTCAAAATTATGATACTATTTTAATAAATCCCCTTATTCCACAAACTAAAGCAGTCTCTATAGAAGGGGCTATTAGTATTCAATCTACTCAATCAACAAATACCCTCTCCTCTTCAGGAAGATTATACTACCAATTCTACCCTGGGGAATCGGTACAAAATATGCTACTCAACATGTCAACCAAATTTACTGCAGTAAGCGACCTCGCAAATATGTATCTAAAAAGAGATGGGAAAATTATTCCAATTAATGCTAAGAGCATTCTTATTGGAGAGTCAAAAGAGACAAATACCCTCATTCTCCAAGAAGGAGACTCTTTTGTGGTTCCCTTTAGTCAACTCTTTGTCCATGTAGCTGGGGGAGTTCTAAACCCTGGAACCTACCCCTACATTCCAGATAAAAACGCTTCCTATTATATAAATGCAGCTGGAGGATTTGATCCTTCAAAAAACCGTAATGGCTCTTTCTCTATCCTTGATAAAGAGGGCAATCGTTTAGACAAAGATGTTTTAGTTCCTACCGAAGCAATTGTAACTGCGAAGGTGAACACATTCCAGGCAGTTAATGGGATGAACCTCGCAACAACCGTGACTATTACCGGGTTGATTGCAACAGTTCTTGGAATCATTGCGAGTGTCATTTCGTTAACTAATTAAAGAATAGAGGAGAAATCTACATTGGATACCTTTTCAGATAATCAAAATGAATTTTCAAGAGAACAAGAAGGGTTAAGTATATCAGAATTGCTTCATATCCTTAAAGTAAGAGTAGCTTGGATTATTATAACCTTTATCCTAGTTGTTGCAGGGGCCGTTGTCTACTTGCAAACAGTTACTCCAATGTATGAATCAGAAGTAACTCTCCTTGTAGATTCTCTCCAAAAAGGGACAGACATTGAGAGTGTCCTTCTTGGACAAAATACTCAAAAGATTTCAACAGAAGTAGAACTTACCTTAAGTAGAACAAACATTAATCAAGCACTTGGTAGCCTTGATTTGAGCTTATATCAAACAGAAGATGGGGAATCTTATACTGATCCTCTCATCATTGGAAATATTAAAGAGCGAACAAGTGTTACTACAGTAAAAGATACCAATATTGTGAGAATTACGGTAAAAGATCAAAACAGAGTATTTGCAAGAGATTTTGCAAATGCTATAGCAGCCAGTTATGATAAACTTCTTGGCTCTATTGCACGAAATTCTAAAACCGTACAAAAAGAGTTTATCCAGTCTCAAATTCCACTCAATGAACAAGAACTAAAAAGGGCAGCAGACCAACTTGGTGCCTTTAGAGAAGAGAGTAACTATATACAGCTAAGTGATAAAAGTAAGCTCTTAAGCCAAAAGATTGCCTACTTCCAACTTCGTCGTGAGCCTCTTATGCTCCAGCTTCAAGAATCAACCCTTGCAGCAACTGGATACCAAGAAGTTCTTGAAGCATCATCATTTTCTTATGTGACAAAAGATCAAGTATTTTCAATGCCTTCTCTCATAACCGCATTAGATTCTTATAAAGTCCTCTTAAAAGAGAAAATTCTTTATGAAGCAATTTCTGAAGGAGTTCCTGAAAATAATGTACGCCTTTTTGAACTAGGGAATGCTATTTCTCTCTCAACAAAGAGTATGCTTGATATCATCACTCTTTCACTCAACCTAGAGAGGGCAAAGGATCCTACCGTTCTTTTTAGTGCCCGTGAATATGGGAAACTCCTTCATCAACAAATTCTTACTGAAACAGAAATATCTGTATTGTCTAATATTGAATCCTCTTTTGCTACTGAATTATCACAATTGCCACAACTCGAACGTACCCTCCTAGACTTACAGAGAGAAGTACAGGTCTATGAAACACTGCGTATGAGGCTTATGGAGTTGCTTGAAGAGGTGAAAATAGCAGAGGCTGCTGTTGTGGGCTCTGTTACTGTAGTTGATCCAGCGTTGATAAGAAACACACCAGTAAGCCCTAATGTGATGCTTATCTTAGCAGTTGCTGTATTACTTGGTCTTGCTCTTGGAGTATTACTCGCTATTGTGAGAGAAATGGCCGACGTTACGATAAAAGATGAAGGAGTCCTCAAGAAGATTGTTGGGGTAAATAGACCCCTTCTTGGATGGATTCCTTTAATGAGTTTTAGCAAAGAGGAAGATTTTCCTTCTCTCGTTGTTCATAATAGCCCCCTCTCATTTGAAAGTGAACGCTATAAACTTGTAGCAAATAATATTGCTTTTGGTACTCTTCAACAAAGTCAGAGAATCTTTAGTATTACTAGTGCTGGAATGGGAGAAGGAAAAACTACAGTAGCTACAAACATTGCTACAAGTATGGCTATGAATGGTCAAAAAGTATTACTCCTTGATGGAGACCTTCGTCTCCCTCAACTCAGCTCCTTTTTCAATCTCAGAAAGGCTCCTAGTGGCCTAGTTGATGTTGTCACTAAAGGAATACCCATCGAGCAAGTAATTGTTCAACCAATTCTGAGCGAGGATCTTGAGCTTCATCATCAGACAACCCATCGCCTTGTGGTAGTAACATTCTGCTTTTTATAAAAAGCAATTTGGGCCTTAACGGCTTTT